>CAZGCC010000053.1:0-10729 GCA_964524195.1 uncultured bacterium
GAAGCTTCTTATAGTTGGATTCGGTGACCGTCTCGAAAACATAGCGCACGCCGCGCTTCAGGGCATCTTTCACCCGGTAACGATTGTCGATGGGGTCCATGATCGTGATCTTTGAAGCGGGCATTTCAAAGTGACGCAACACAAGCGGGATCGTACACTGCGAGACGCCGCCGCAGCCGATGATGAGAAGCCTGCCATCAAACTTCACGCGGGTCCTGGGAATAACGGCCTTAACTTTCGGATATTTGAATTCCGTCATGATTTTTCAGATTCCTTAAAAGTGAAAATGTGTTTTTTGTGCGTTCCATTCAAAAATAAAATAAGGGGTCGAATATTACATCAAATTATCCGCGGGGAGAAGATTTTTTTGCGTCGAAAGGCTCTTCAGGATCTTTTAGATCTTTGGGAGGGTTTCGCCTGCTTCTTTTTTGAAGACAGATGCCGTCCCGCGGAAGATCGAACCTCCGAGACGGTCACTTTCCCGGCGCCGTTCGGAGTGATCCTGACCTGGCGCAAGGGCTGCGCCGCAGGAGCATTAGCACCGGAAGGTTTTGAAGTTCCGTTCGTTCTCCGTTTTTTAAAACATTCTTTACAGTAAACCGGCCGTTCCCCGCTGGGCTTGAAAGGCACTTCGCAATCCTTCTTACAATCCGCGCAAACCGCTTTATGCAAAACCCTTTCCCGCGGGCCTTGATTCTGGACCTGGCCGGGATGTGCGGGATGCGGCGCCGGAACGGGGCTTGGAGAGATCCGGGGGGTATCTTGGGCCGCGGAGGACCTGACCGAAGTATGAGCGATCACGATCTCCATCTTTTTCTCCAAAGCTTCCAGCCGCTCCGCGACTTTCAGCATGACCCCGATCAGATCCGGAAGCTCACTTTCCGGAGCTTTCGCCGCCGGAGTTGATTTCTTTTTGGATTTCGCGCCTTTTTTCATATTAAGCCGCCCTTTCGCCCCGGACAAGGTCTTGATAAGTTTCCCGTTTACGAACGATCTTGAATGTGCTGCCCCGGACCATCACCTCGCAAACGCGAGGACGGGAGTTATAGTTTGACGCCATGGTAAACCCGTAAGCGCCGGTCGACATGATCGCCAGAAGATCCTGAGGTTTTACTTCAGCAAACTCACGGTCCTTGGCAAAAAAGTCGCCGCTTTCGCAGATCGGGCCGACCACATCATAGACCCAGGGCTTTGCATTTTCCTTTTTCACGACCGGCCAGATATTATGAAAAGCATTGTAGAAAGCCGGACGGATAAAGTCGTTCATGCCCGCGTCCACGATCGCGAATTTTTTCACATCGGTCTCTTTGACATAGAGAACCTTCGTCGCGAGGATCCCGCTATTGGCCGCGATAAAACGGCCGGGCTCAAAAATGAGCTGGAACTTGCGCTTTTTCAAAAGCGGCAGGACCTTCCGCGCGAATTCTTCGGCGGTCTGAGGATCTTCATCGTTATAAATGGCCCCGAGTCCCCCGCCCAGATTCAAGAACCGGATCTTGGTCCCATCCTGCTCGAGCTCATCGATAAATCCGAGGATCTTCCGGAAGGCCTCGACAAAGGGTTCGCCCGTTTCGATCTGGGAACCGATATGCACATGGATCCCCGACACCTGCGCGTGAGAAAATTTTTTCCCGTCCTTGAAAATGGCCCTGGCTTTTTCAAAATCGATCCCGAATTTCGTTTCGGCTTTGCCGGTCGTGATGTACTCATGCGTGTGCGGGTCCACATTCGGATTGATCCGGAGCGACACATTCACTTTCCGGCGCATCTTTTTTGCGATCGCCTGGATCTGCTCCAGCTCCGGCATGGACTCCACATTAAAAAGAAGGATCCGCGCCTTGATCGCCTCGCGGATCTCCTCAGGGGTCTTCCCCACTCCCGCGTAAACGATCTTCTTCCCCAAGCATTTCACTTTCCGGGCCCGGAAAAGTTCGCCGCCTGAGACAATATCCAGCCCCGCGCCTTTCTGGACCAGCGCCCGGAGCACGGCCAGATTCGAATTCGCTTTCACGGAATAACAAATGAGCGGCTTGGCGGGACGGAACGCTTTTTGCAGCTTCGCGAGATGCTCGGTCAGGGTCTTGTGGCTATAGATGTAGGCGGGAGTCCCCGTTTTTTTAAGGATCTTCGCGATACGGATCTTATCGCAATAAAGTTCGCCTTTTTTGTAATAGAAATCGTGCATCCGGTCTTCGTGAAAATCAGCATGCAGCATGGCACCACCTCGTTATCCTCATTCGTTTCAATTTCTGGCTTTCAGAGATCAGGACAGATTTTTCTTCCATGTCGTGATCGCCTGCTTCACGCGCGCGGGATGCGTGCTCCCGAGGGTCTTTTTACCCCGCACAGATTCCTTCGCGTCAAATAGATCATGGATATCCGCGCCAAATTTGGGCGAGAACTTCTGCCAATCCTGAACGGACCACTGCCGGAGGCGCTTCTCGGATTCGATCGCATGGCGCACCGTCCGGCCCACAAGCTCGTGCGCCTCGGTGAACGGGACTTTTTTCCGGACAAGATATTCCAAGATGTCGGTCGCGAAAAGGCTGTCATCATCGAGAGATCTCAAAAGCGCCTTCTTGTGCCACCTGGCAGAACCCACGGCAAGTGCCAAAAGCTCCAAAGCGGTCGCGGTCTTTTTTACGGCATCGAAAACGCCCGGCTTGTCCTCTTGAAGATCGCGATTATAGGAAAGCGGCAGACCCTTCTGGACGGTCAGGATGGCCTGAAGGTAGCCAAAGATCACGCCCGCCCGGCCGCGCACGAGTTCGAACACATCCGGATTTTTCTTCTGCGGCATGAGGCTGGAGCCGGTCGCGAAGGCGTCATCCAACTCCACGAAACCGAACGCCTCGGAATTCCAGAGGATAAAATCTTCTGAAAGCCGCGAGAGATGGGCCCATAAAATGGAAAGCACGCTCAGGAATTCCGCGAGAGATCCCCGGTCGCTCACCGCCGCCATGCTGTTGGGGGCGATCCCGGAAAAACCCAACTCTTTGGCCAGGAACTTTTGATCGATCGGGAGAGCGGAACCCGCAAGCGCGGCAGCTCCGAGCGGCAGGATGTTGACCCGTTTCATGGAATCCGCAAGCCGCGCATTATCTTCTTCAAGCATTTCGACATAGGCGAGAAGATGATGCGCCAGAAGCACGGGCTGGGCTTTCCTCAGATGCGTCATCCCGGGAATGAGAAGACCTTCAGCCTTCTCCGCCGTATTCACCAGCGCTCTTTGAAGTTTCTTGATCCCGACCCAGATCTCCGCGATCTTTTCCCTCAGATAGATCCTGGTCGAGGTAATGACGAGGTCGTTCCGGCTGCGGCCGGTATGGATCTTCTTAGCCACCGCACCCGCTTTTTTCTCGAGCTCCATCTGAATAAGGGTGTGGACATCTTCATACCGGTCGGCATAAGCCGCAAGGTCGTGGCCTTTCAAAGCGTTGGTTACCGATTTGAGACCGCGCAGGATCGCCTTCGACTCCGCCGTCGTGATGAGACCGACCCGCGCAAGCATTTTCGCGTAGGCCGCATTGACACGGATCTCAGCATCAAAAAGTTCTTTGTCCGTCTCCAGCGAATAGCTGAAACACTTGAGCGCCGGATGCATCTCTTTTTTAAATCTTCCGCCCCACATTTGCTTTGCCATGTTATTCCCCCATACCTTCGTACGGAAGTCCCCAGAGCTTCATGAAACCCACCGAGGCTTTCCGGTCAAAAATATCGCCTTTGGAATAAGTCGCAAGCTTTTCTTTGTACAAAGCGAATTTGGATTCACGGCCGACGCAGATCGCATGGCCCCGGTCCAGCTTGAACCGGACTTTCCCGGTCACCCGTTTCTGATTTGAAGCGAAGAACGCATCAAGCGACTTCTTGAGCGGCGAGAACCAGAGCCCGAAATAGGCAAGCTCCGCGTATTTCTCGGAGAGAAGCCTTTTGTAATGAAGGAATTCCCGGTCCATCACAAATCCTTCAAGCTCTTCGTGAGCCTTCAAGAGCACATCCGCGGCCGGCGCCTCATAAACCTCGCGGCTTTTGATCCCCACAAGCCGGTTCTCGATCATGTCAAAGCGACCGACCCCGTACTGGCCCGCCACAAGATTCAGCCGCTCGATCAGAGCCACCAGCGGCATCCGCACACCATTTAATTTTACCGGCACGCCTTTTTCAAAAGAGATCTCAATGTACCGCGGCTTTTTCGGCGCTTTTCCCGGAGAGCAGGTCATGACATACGCATCTTCCGGCGGTTCGACCATCGGGTCTTCCAGCATGCCCGCTTCGATCGCAATGCCCCAGATATTCTTATCGATGGAATAAGGACTTTTCTTGGTCACATCGATCGGGATCTGCCGTTCCAAAGCATATTCGATCTCTTCTTCGCGCGTCTTGAATTCCCAGTCCCGGAGCGGCGCGATGATCTTAAGTTTCGGGTCGAGCGTCCTCACCCCCACCTCAAGCCGCACCTGATCGTTCCCTTTTCCGGTACAGCCGTGCGCTACAAATTCCGCGCCTTCTTTTTGAGCGACTTCCACAAGGCGCTTGGCGATAAGCGGCCGGCCGAGCGCGGTCGCAAGCGGGTATTTCCCTTCATATCGCGCATGCGCCCAAAGCGCCGGCATGATGTAATCCCGCGCAAATTCCACTTTGAGATCCACGATAAAGGTCTTGATCGCGCCCGCGGCTTCGGCTCTTTTGATGAGCGGGGCTTTCTCTTTCACTTCACCGATAAAAGCGCAAAAACAGATCACATCCAGCCCGTGATTTTCTCCGAGCCATTTCACCGCGCAGGAGGTATCAAGCCCCCCGGAATAAGCCAAGACAACTTTCTTCATTGGATCGCTCCCTGGTTAAAAAGATAAAGTAAAATGGCTTTCTGGATATGGAGCCGGTTCTCGGCCTCATCGAACACGACGCAACTCTTGCTTTCCATGACATCGTTGGTGATCTCTTCGCCCCGGTGCGCCGGCAGGCAGTGCATCACAAGCGCGTCTTTTTTCGCGGCTTTCAAGAGCTCCTTATTGACCTGCATCCCTTTGAAATCTTTGAGTTTTTTCTTCCGCAGGGCTTCTTCGCCCATACTGACCCACACATCCGTGTAAACCGCATCCGCGTCCTTCACAGCCTCCGCGGGGTTCAGGAATCCTTCGATCACAGCGCCCGTCTTTTTCGCGATCTGCCTAGCAAGCGCCAGAAGTTTGGGCTTGGGCTGGTATTTCTTGGGCGTCGCATACCGGATCTTCGCGCCAAGCTTTGCGGCGACAAGCATGAGCGAATGAAGCACATTATTCCCATCCCCGACGAACGCAAGCACGGGATCTTTCTGGGCCGGGATCTTTTCATAAAGCGTCATGTAATCGGCTAAGGCCTGGCAGGGATGCTCGAGATCACTTAAGCCGTTGATCACCGGCTTTTCAAAATAGTCCTGGAATTCGGTAATGGTCCAATGTGAAAAAGTCCGCATCACCACGCCCGAAAGGTAGCGCGACAGAACGCGCGCGACATCGCGCACTTCTTCCCGGATGCCAAGCTTGATATCCTCGGGCCCAAGATAGATCGCTCCGCCGCCCATCGAATAGATGCCCGCCTGGAAAGAGACCCAAGTCCTTGTCGAAGGCTTCTCAAAAATAAACCCGAAAATGTGACCTTCAAGCGCGTCCCGCACTTCCTGGGGACGGGCCTTGACCTTGGCCGCCAGCTCCATGATCTTCCGTATCTCTTCGGTGCTGAGGTCGTTAATGGAGATCAGTGATTTGAACATGCCGAACCTTCGCTTTTCTTGGAAAGCTTCGCAAAAACATTCCCTAGGATCTTCATGCCGAGCTTGATCTCTTTGGCGGAGACCGTCATTGGCGGCATGATCCTCAAAATATCTCCCTGCGTCGCGTTGATAAGAAGCCCCTGTTCGCGGGCCTCGTTGGCATAAGGCGCGGAAGGTTCCTTGAGCTTCATCCCCCGCATCAGGCCGATCCCCCGCGTACTTTCGATCACGGGATATTGAGCCTTCAGCTTGTCGAATTCCTGCTGTAAAAGCTCTCCCATCCGGATCGTGTTCGCGATCAACTTTTCTTTTTTGATCGCCTTGAAGACCGCAAGCGCCGCCGCGCAGACAAGCGGATTTCCCCCGAAAGTCGACCCGTGCATCCCGGCGGTGAGCACTTCACGCGTGATCTTCCGGTTCACAACAAAAGCTCCGACCGGGACTCCACCGCCCAAGGTTTTAGCAAGGGTCATAATGTCTGGCTCAAGATCGTAGTGCTGGTAGGCGAACATCTTCCCCGTGCGGCCCATCCCGGTCTGCACTTCATCCAGGATCAGAAGCATGTCTTTTTCATCGCAAAGTTTCCGCAACCCTTCAAGAAAATCCCGGTTCGCCACGCAGACCCCGCCTTCGCCCAAGATCGGCTCCAGCATGATGGCGATGGTCTTATCCGTCACAAGTTTTTTGACCGACTCCAGATCGTTGAAATCCGCATGGAGGAATTTCTCCATGAGCGGCTGGAACCCCTGATGGAATTTATCCTGCCCCGTCGCCCTCATCGCCGCGAGCGTTCTTCCGTGAAAAGAATTCTTCATGGTGATGATCTCGAAGCGGCCCGACTCGCTCCCGTACTTTTTGGCGAACTTGATGGCACCTTCATTCGCTTCCGCGCCGCTGTTGCAAAAAAAGATCCTCGCGGGGAAAGATGCCTCGGAGATCGTCTTCGCAAGCTCGGCCTGCTTGGGATTTAAAAAATTGTTCGCTACATGCAGGATCTTCCGGGCTTGTTCCTTGATCGCGTTCACCACGACCGGATGACAATGCCCGATCCCGGAGACCGCCCAACCGGGGAAAAAATCCAGATACTCTTTGCCTTCAAGATCCCAGACGCACGAGCCCTTGCCCTTCACCAGGCACGCCGGCACCCGCGTGTAAGTCGGCATGACATACTGTTCATACAACTTTTGGATGTCGTTTGTTTTCATATTTTCCAGTGACAAGCGATATGCGTTAAGAGGTCTTATCGCTTAACGCTTTTCCCTATAAAGTTATTTCCGTCCCGATACCTTGATCGGTGAAAATTTCAAGCAAAAGAGCGTGCGTGATGCGACCGTCGATAATGTGGGCCTTCTGGACCCCGCCCTGGAGCGCATCGATGCAGGCCTTGACCTTGGGGATCATCCCCCCGGAAATGATCTTCTGGTCGATCAGCTGCTGGGTCTCGCTTACATGAAGCGAAGGGATCAGCGTCTCTTCGCTCGTCGCGTCCCGCAGGATCCCTTTAACATTCGTGAGTACCATGAATTTCGGGACATGCATCGCCGCCGCGATATTGGCCGCCGCCTCGTCCGCGTTCACATTATACATTTCGCCGTCGGGCCCCTTCCCCACAGGGAAGATCACCGGGATCCTTCCAAATTCCGTCAATTCCTTGAGCGGGATGGTGTTCACGGAGGAAACATCGCCGACAAAACCCACATCGCCGTTCTCCGTGTGCTTCACCACATTCAGGATCTCGGCGTCATACCCGGAAAGCCCGACCGCGGAACCGCCGAGCCGTTCGATATCATGAACAATGCTCCGGTTGAGCTCCGCCAGCGTTTCGTTCACGACCGTGATCGTTGCTTTATCGGTCACGCGCAGGCCGTTCACGAACTGGCTCTGAACCCCCTTTTTTTTCATGGCGTCGGTGATGAACTTTCCGCCGCCGTGGATCAGGATCGGCCGGATCCCGACATAGCTCATGAACACGAGGTCCTGGAGCACCATGTCGCGAACTTCTTGATAGGTCAGCGCGGCGCCACCGTACTTGATGAGAACTTCTTTGCCGCGGAACTTCTGGATGTAAGGAAGCGCTTCGACCAGGGCCTGCGCTTTGGCGATATATTCTTTCATGTCTAGGAATAAGCCGCGTTGATCAAGACATACTTCGTCGTAAGATCGCAGGTAATAAATTCCGCCCGTCCGCGACCTTTCCCGATCACAACATCGATCGTGTATTCCTTTTTTTGCAGGATCCGCCGCGCCTTCGGGAGGTTCAGCACTCTCAATCTCCCCTGACTGACCACCTGCGCGTCCCCGAACCAAATGCTCAGATCGTTGGGATTGAAATCCACGCCGCTTGCACCAACGGCAGCCGCGATACGCCCCCAATTCGGGTTGGAACCCGCGAGCATGGTCTTAAAAAGCATGGAATTCGCGATCTGCCGGGCGGCTCGCTCCGCATCGGAGGGTTTTTTTGCCCCCGAGAGCCGGAGCCTGCACACATGCGTCACCCCTTCGCCGTCCACCACCATTTCATGCGCAATATAACGCATCACTTCTTCCAGGGTTTCCCGGAACATCCAATAATCTTTTCCGATCTTCTGGATCGTGGGATTTCCCGCTTCCCCATTGGCGAGACAAAGCACCATATCGTTCGTGCTCATGTCATTATCGATCGCCATTTGGTTGAAGGTATCATCTGCCGCGTGCCGCACCGCCCGCCTAAGAAGCGACTTCGTGATCGCGCAATCGGTCGTGATGAAGCACAGCATGGTCGCCATATTCGGATGCACCATCCCGGCGCCCTTCGCACAAGCCGCGATCGTGACTTTTTTGCCGCCTATTTCCAGCGACAACGCGATCTCTTTACTGGAAAGATCCGTCGTGAGGATCCCCTTGGCCGCTCCATGGCCGCCTGTTTCGGAAAGCCGTTTGGCAAGTCTGGGCAGCGCCCGCTTCACGCAGGTGATCGGGAAAGGAACTCCGATGATCCCGGTCTGCGCGATCAGAACTTCTTCGGGAAGAATATCGAGCTGCTTCGCGGCTTCCCATGTCAATTCATGGACGGCCTTTTTCCCGATAGGTCCGTTCAGACAATTCGCGTTACCGCTCGTCCCCAGGATCGCGTGATGCCTCGGAGCATGAATGGCCTTCATCGAATAGATCACCGGCCAAGCTTTGGCGCGGTTCGTGGTAAAAGTCCCGGCCGCGACACAGGGGGCCTTGGAATAGATCAGCGACACATCGTATTTTTTCTTTTTCTTTTTGATCCCCGCGTGGATCCCCCCCGCGATAAAACCCTTCGGCAGGGTTACGGAACCATTCTTCTCTTTTTTCCAAAAAGGTTTTTTCACGAGACCGCTCTCCATTCCATTTTATGGGTTTGCTCTATCGCAAAACGATGCTAAAGAAGCCCTGCTTCTTCCGGGAAACCGAACCGGAGATTCATGTTCTGGACGGCTTGGCCCGCCGCCCCCTTGAGAAGATTATCGATCGCTGTAAAGATCACGACACGGCCCGTTCCAGCCTGAACGCTCACGCCGATATCGCAAAAGTTCGTGTTCTGGACATCGCTTAGCGAAGGATACTGCCCTTCAGGACAGATCCTCACAAAAGGCGAATGTTTGTAGGCCTCCTCAAGGGTCTTCCGGATCCGCGTTTCTTTGGCTTTGGCGGTCGTTTTCGCGTAAATGGTCGCAAGAATTCCCCGGGTGACCGGCAGCAGATGCGGAACAAAAGTGATCTTCACGGACTTTCCGGCCGCTTCCGAGAGAGTCTGTTCGATCTCGGGCGTATGCTGGTGCCTGTTCACTTTATAGGCGTTATAATTCCCGTCCACCGCGCAAAATTGCGTGGCGGGCACCAGTTTCTTCCCGGCGCCGCTGACGCCGGATGCCGCATTGATGATAATGGAAGCAGGATCGATCAACTTTCTCTTAAGTAGCGGAATGAGCGCCAATGAAGGCCCCGTGGGATAGCACCCCGGATTCGCGATCAAATCGGCTTTTTTGATCTTCTCCCGGTAAACTTCACACAGCCCATAAACCGCCCGCGAAAGATGCTGCGGCGCCGTATGGGTCACACCATACCAGGACTCATAAACTTTTTTATCCCGCAAACGGAAATCCGCGGAAAGATCGATCACAACCTTGCCGGCTTTAAGGAACTGTTCGGCTGTTGTCATCGCCTCGGTATGCGGCAGACATAAAAAGACCACATCCGCCCTTTTTTTCACCGCGTCAAAAGAATAAGGCGTGATCTCAAGCTTAATATCTTTGGGGATCGTTGGCAGGACATCGCGAAGCGCTATGGGTTTTTCCTGCCGGGTGGTCAATAAAGAAACCCGGACATGGGGATGGGCCAAAAGCAACTTCGTGAGCTCGGCTCCGGTGTATCCCGTCGCGCCAAGAACTGCACATTTCAGCATGGGGTATTTGTTTCTCCTTCTCTACAATAAGAGGTTCGGTATTATAGAAATGGCTCTATCCTTTGTCAATTCAAGAAGTTACGGTCACAATAGTCGTCATCTCGCAAAGACTTCCGCGATATATGCTCTATCCCCTATGTTTAAAGCCACTTACGCCATTTTATCTATTGACAGGTCTCTATAAAGATCCTATCCTTGTCCTCGATTTTGTTTCTTAATGGTTGACAAGGATTGCCCCAATTTCAGATTCCCTGAAATTGATAAGAATTGGGACTATGTTACGCGCATGCCGAAACCGACATCCCCTAAAAACACTCATAGCAAGACCTCTCTTCGTAAAGTCCTTGGACTCAGCGTAAAAACCCTGTCCCTTTATCGCGCCGCACTGACACATCCCTCTTTCCGCAATGAAAACTTCCGGGCAACCCGGGGACTTGAAGATTTTGACCGTCTGGAATTCCTCGGCGACTCTATTTTAAACGAGATCATCTGCCAGGAACTTTTCAAAAGATTCCCCGAAGCCGACGAGGGCATGCTCTCAAAACTCCGCTCGATCATCGTCTCTC
>CAZGCC010000054.1:0-1359 GCA_964524195.1 uncultured bacterium
TATATACATCAATACCTGTACCCTCTGTCTGCTTAAGCAATTCTTCCATGTCCTTAAGGTCGTGGCCGCTAATCAGAATACCGGGATTCTTGCGAACTCCCAGATTAACCTCCGTTATTTCAGGATGACCGTATGTAGAAGTATTTGCCTCATCCAAAAGTGCCATTGTTGTAACCGCTCCTTCCCCGGCCTTCATCACCATGGCAACCATTTCATCAACAGACAGATTACGCAACGTAGAATCCAATGCATTCATAATAAAGTCGTACACATCGTCTTTTTCAAAGCCTAAGACAGCGGCGTGGTCAGCATAAGCCGCAATCCCCTTACATCCGATAATAAGCAACTGGCGCAAAGACCTGACATCCTCATTGTCGTTGACATTAATCCTGAGGTCGTCGGATTGGGCTTTTGCAAGGATCTCATCTTTTTTATCGGAGCTCCATACCGCGCAACCAGGAAAAACTTCTGAAAAATCTTGCCCATATTTCTTTTTGTGCGCATCCAAGAAAGTCTTCTTTATCTCATTCCTGACCGCAATGCCTTCCTTAATTCTAACAATTATCGCGTCATCATCCCAAGCGGCATTAGTTATAGTAACAAACAGTGACTGGCAAATGAATTTTCCAAACTTTTTATCCACGGATTCAGTCTCCTTAAGGCGCCTGCCGAAAAACGAAATCCCCTTACACACTTCAATAAGCAAATCTTGCAAACCAGCGGTTTCTTCGGGCTTCCCACAGACTCCTTTTATCGCGCAACCGATATTTTTTGCAGTTTCCTGACATTGAAAACAAAACATTCCCATAACACCCCCCTTTTTAGAAATAAATCTTTTACCACTTTTATTCAGGTCTTTGTTTTAAAGTTCTTCTCAATATTAATTCCCTTCTTCTTTCTGTCGATAGGCAAAAAACCATCCCCCAAGATTGCACAGCCAATCATTTTCACATCGAATTCGAAAATTCACGGCATTCCGCTCGCTCTCAGTTTCATATCATATCATTTCCCCGTGCTTCCGTTTCCCTTTTTCCAATGAGGCACAGCTCTTGAGGCCTTTCATTCCCCGGTCAGAATCCATACGGCCTTCATGAATCACAACTTTTCCGTAAAGGACGCATCCCTTTTGTGCTGGCTTGCATGGCCGCTTCAAAAGATCGCACCATTCTTTATCTTGATTAGGGCAAATCCAGGTCATAGGACCGGATCAATCCATGAAAAGATACGCATCATTTATCAGTATCTCCAAAACGACGAACCGCCTCACTTTCAAACCCATCCAGCATCCGGTAAGCAAGCTTCTCTATCTGTTGCAAATACATTCCGCTTTGTGCGATTTCATTCTTCGTTTGAATATAC
>CAZGCC010000054.1:1369-10683 GCA_964524195.1 uncultured bacterium
ACCTTCCGCCAATCAGCTCATTTTCACAATGGTCCATTAGACGACGAATACTTTCATCTGATGATTCCAGGTGGAATTGAAGCCCAATCACCCTGCCGTTATATTCGAACGCCTGATGGGAACAACCCTCGCTTTTTGCGGTTAATATCGCACCCTCCGGAAGTTCGAAAGTATCGCCATGCCAATGAAAAGGAATGAATGTCTCGGGCAAAACACGGAAAATGGCGGACTTTTTACCGGATTCTGCCAGGCGGACAGGATGCCATCCGATCTCTTTATGCGCATTCCTAAAAATCCGCGCCCCCAGCACATTCGCGATCAGCTGCGCTCCCAAACAAATTCCAAGCAAGAACTTGTTTCCGGCAATTGCGTCCTCGATCAATTTCTTTTCTTGAACCAGCCATGGATACCGCTCCTCTTCGTAAATATTCATAGGCCCTCCCATGATGACAAGCCAATCGAATTCATTTAAAAGAGGCGGCTTTTCATTTTCGTAAAGCAGGGTCTTGGACACGAAATGCCCTTTTGCTCGCGCCCACACCTCAATATTAGCCAAACCTTCAAACTCGACGTGTTGTAGTGAATGAATCCGCATTTTCTTTTACCTTTTTTACTGAGAAGGCAAGAAAACCGGCAAGCTCCCGGGGGTAGCCCTCAGCAGATTTTAAAATCTTTCCTTGCCATGAAGTGCTTTTTTATTTTCTATCATGGGAATCATCATCGATCACCGGATATAGCGTCGACTCCTCTTTGTAATTACGTGCGTCGAGAATAGCGATGAGAGATAATTCGCTGCCTTCGCTGTGAGGATTTCTATTTACAGTCTGCGAATGGACCTCTAAGAGCGCTTCGCGGATCTGCGCATGTTCCGTCCGCATTACTGCTGTAAGACCCGGGTACTGCATATCGGTCTTATCGTCAAAGAACGGGAACAAAAACTCTTCCTCCCAGACCATGTGATTTTCCAGACGAGATTTGAATTCTTCGAAACACTTTCTGGCCCGGTCATAGTCAAAATATTTATTCGCTTGAAATTTCCAAAATAACTCACTCAACATCACATGATCTTCGCGAAAATACTCCCCGCCCCCTCTTCCCGCAATAACACACCCCCTGGGTTTCGATTGATCCAAAAACCGCTATCTCGTTTTTGATTTCCCAGCCTTCGAGTACCCGAAAATCGACGATGAGCATGCCTTATTATCCTGAGGAAAAACCTGAAATTGGAGGGCAAGGTCTTGAGCTTTTTTCAGATAATACTCATGCGTTCTTTCTGTCGCGCTCTGCTGTTCCGCTTTCTGAAATGCCTTGAGCAGTTGGTTCTGTTCTTTTTCGTCCAGATTTTCATTGGTCATGGCGAACAAACAGTGGTCTTCTTTTTGAATATGCTCGCGCAGCAACGCAACATAGTCACGCGCCGCTCTTGCAAACTCCTGCACAGCCCCGGGTTCGTCTTTTTCATAAGAAGAGATCGCCGCTTCCATTTTGCCCACAAAGCCGCGTCCGATCTCATGCTCGGCCAGCATGACTCCGGTAGAACCGCCTTCACGCGGCATACCCTTGGCCTCCAACGCAACGAAGAGATGCGTTTCTTCTTTGGCGTGATGCCACCGGTCTGCGCACATCTGAAAAAATGGAAAATTATTCCGGTAATTTCCGGTTTATTTCGGCAATCGGTTTTTTAGCGCCCCAAAACGCCCCTTTATCACTTCAGCTTTCGCAAATACGCGACCCCTTTTTTCGTCCGCCGGTATTTCTGTTTACTGCTTTGGGGTTTGTCAGGAACCGTCATTTCGATCAATCCCGCATCTGCGAGAGGATTAAGCACCTGGTGCCTGAACTTGGTGCGATCTGTCCGCCCGGTGATCTTCATAAGGTCGGCTATCCTGCTCTCAGCCTGACACTTATGCAATATCTCAACTTGGTGCTGACTTAGTGCCAACTTAGTGCCGACTTGGTCCCTACTTGGTCCTGGAACGACTTTTTGTACGACCTTCTTCTTTCGACGGATTATCAGGACGAACTGACCACCCCGCTGTTCAAAGGAGGGCTCCGGGATATTCATCTTCTGGCACAGAGCGATCATGTCAAGCGTTCCGGTCCCTGCCTTCTCGATGTAGCGCGCCCAGAAAAGCGGCTCGCTGATCAGCGGGTTCCGCGGCACGGAGGCATGGGCCTTCCGCAAGGCCGCCGGCGTCATTCCTTCGGGAAGTGAACCTGGGTTCCAGATCTCAAGGCGGTCCGCAAACAGCATGACCTGCACGCCCGCGTTGGATGTGTAATCCCGATGCGCGATCGCGTTAACGATCGCTTCGCGGATCACCATTTTTGGGATCTCATACGATACATCGCTCGCGATAGCGGTTTTACTGGGTGTGACCGCGCGATCCAGTTTGCCGAGCACAAAATCAACAGCTTCATCAACCTGTTCGAACAATGTTCCCCGGTAGATTTGGTACGAAGGAATCGGCTTTTGCACCTCGGTCCCGTGAAAATGCATGCATTTGACCTCGGCACATAACAGCGCCCGGAACTTCTGAGGATTCCGGCAGAACAGCAGTACCGCGGCATGCGTTAGCTTGCCGTTATTGAGCAGGTTCAAATGAGTGAAAAGCTTTTTTGCCAAAGTGCTTGGCGGTAAGGGAAACTTGCGTTCGGCGCGGGCGGTCTCAAGAAAATTCTTAACGGCAGCTTCGTCAATGTCGCCGAAAACAGCACTGCGGCAGGAAGCGGCATCGAACGGCACGGTCTGCAAAAGGCCCTGCTCCTCCAGATACTGCACAAGGGCGGCATACAGTTGTGCAATCAATTCCGGGGCGTTGGAAAACCTCCGGCGAATAACCTCGTTCCCGGCTTTGTTGATCAGTTTGGCCGTTTTAGGATGGCGGTCTTTTTCAGTCGTGTTTTTGACAAAAAGAAGCCGCGTCTTTCCGCCCACCGTGGCCTCCCTGAATTCTCGCTCCGTAGCCGAAGATCCGCGGGCATCTTCAGCTCCGTATTCATTGCCGAGAAGACACACATAGATATCGCAAACCCTGACTTCATCGATATAGACGGCGTCCGGCTTGCGGTCCTGGGCGGGAATATCTTCGAAAAGAAAACAGTCAAAGTAGCGCCGGCACAAGGGATCTCCAGAGATAAAATCCCTCAGGGCAGCCCGCTCATCCTTGAATTCCTTCTGAACGCTGCTGATGAATATCTTGCGCTTGGTCATTTCGCCTTCCCCTGCCACTCGATTAAAAACGCCATGAACCTATGCGAATTATACCAAAGACCTTACGGGTAGAGCTTAAAAAGTATGGCGCAAAGACGGGTGTAAGCGCGCGGCCAATGGTCACCCAAAAGTCTTTAATAGCACTTTCATCTTTTTACTCGCAAAATCTAATTTTTTTGACATGCCGTCCATGCGTTATATCTCATTATTAATCAATGTGTTGCTACAAATAGCCGACGCCTTTTTCTCAGACTAACAGATCTTAAGAGAAACTGTCAAATTAGCAGCGTTTCTTAAGCGTTTGACGCCACTTTTTGATCTCCTGGATGTCAACAACTGTAAAAACGGGATAGTTCCGGTAGTCGCGTCTTGGAACGATCCATTTCTTTTTGATCCAATAGTACAGACATCGCCTTGTTACGCCAAGAGCTTTGGCCGCACCGGTCAAGCTATATTGACCGTTTTCGTGGTGCGGTTCTTTTTCTTCGTTCCATTTTTCGGCGGAACGCGCTTTTTCTTTTGTCGCCCACTGACAATACATCCTGTGGAGGATTTTTATTCCCTTTTCAAAAGAGATCCGCGTCTCTTCGACCTCACATTCATTCAAGCCTTCTTTTGTCCACAGGTCTTTTGCAAGAGCTTCCCAGGAATATTTAGAATTGATTTTAGATTTTCCTTCCCACGCTTTGGATCTCGCCGTTTGCATAAATGGCAAGATTTAAGCAACTTGGCTTTTGCTTAAGGTAGCGCAGCAAGCCATCGGGACGCAGAGAAGATCCCGATATCACCGCTTTTCCCTGAAATGACGCGCCGGACAGTTCCAGGTGTGTGGACGAGTTGCATTGCTGGGATCTTCAAAACCGATTGAAATTCCACGAGGGAAGGAGATGGCGACGTGTCTGTCAGCTTGGTCTCGATCGCAAGAAAAGGGGCGTGATCTTTGGTCAGAAGGAAGTCCACTTCTTTTTTATCCTTATTCCGCAAATAATGAAGCCCGAAATCCCCCCACCCCCATTCGTTCCAGGACCGAACGGCCCGGAGCAATTCAAGCGCGACCATGTTCTCAAACCGGGCAGCAGGATCCGAGATCTGCGGATAATTAAAAAGATAAAGCTTCTTCTCCTTCAGGATCGCGCGGGAAATCTTCTTCGTCCAGGGTGATATCCGAAAAGTCAGATAAAAGTAGTCGAAAAGGTCCAACCAGCTTTTGACCGCCGGAAAGCTTACGCCGAGATCACGCGCAAGGTTATTGATCGAAACGGGGCTCCCGACTTTTGTCGGCAAAAGTGAAAAGAGCGTTTCAATATCGTCAATCAGCCGGATCTCATTGAAGGAGCGCATATCTTCCCGGATGATTTGCCTTCCGTAATTGGCGGACCAGCGTCTCCAGGTCGCTTCTTTGCCGCTTAAGAAAGGTTCTGGAAATCCTCCCAGATTGAAAAGTTCCTTCCACGCTGACGAACTCTTTGCCCCGTCCACGAGATCCATTCCCGAGAAAGGATCCTTCAGGAACTGCTCAATGTCCGCCTTAGAACGGCATAATTCCGCAATGGTGAACGGAAAAAGGTGTATCTCCAGAAACCGGCCCGTCATCGCATCCCCTGTGCGTTTTCCGATATCCAGGCGGCCGCTTCCCAGGACCGCAAAAGCAAAACGATCGTGGAATTTGTCGTAAACGCCTTTTAAGTAATTCTTCCACTGCCGGTATTTATGGATTTCATCCAGAATGACCAAAGGACGCCCCGGACCTTCCGTGTCCACGGCCTGGAAAAAGTAGGGATCTTTCAGAAGCGTCTTTTTATTGTCAACGATATCCCAGTTAAAATACGTCGTATGGGGATACTCTTTGGCAATGAGTTCCTGCATGAACGTGGTCTTCCCGACTTGGCGGGGGCCGGAAAGAAAGATCATGCTTTTCTCGGCGGACAGGTCTTTCCACAGGGACTGATAAATCGATCTCGTTTCCATATCCAGAGTCTAATCCATACCTTGAAAAAGTCAAGACTAATTCAAGATAGCTATGAATTTAGTCGGGCTGGAATCAACGCCCCAAAAACGATGGGTGCCACAAATTGGGCTTTACGCGACATTAGCGACTGTCTCTCCCTTTGTGGCAAATTATTCATGGAGCGGGATATGGGTATTAAGTCTGTTTAGAAGCCTATTTGAATTTTTCCTACTCTACAAAAATATTTTTCCAGGCCTCGAAACAAGCGTTGTCCGTAACGGAACCAGCGGACAACCGAAGGTCTTCAACAATATTTTCATTTCTTCAATCCGAGATTTTCGCAACTTTGGATTCATTGAGATTTGAATAACGATCAGCACAGCCTAAAATCTTCGCCAACAAACTCCTGAACGCATTTATTTCTCCGCGATAACCCGTGCTTCAAAATATTAAGGAGCAGTCCTTGCGATGGGGCTGGCCTTTTCCCATCGTCATTCCTTTTCGGCCAAACGGCATTATACGCATTTATTGCAGATACCCCTAATACGCAATATTGTACCGCTCAGAGGGAATCGAGTCGCGACATACACTTTCGCGCCCATAGAGCGTTTCCAGCTTGAGATATTTTTTTTGAGATTTTCAGAAAGGAACGCGACGCTTAAAAAATTATTGAAACAGACAACAAACCAAGCATACCGCAGACCCTTCTCGGCAAAGCAAGCAACACCATTCTGGAGTAAGAGACCGCGCTTAAGAGGAAGGTTGCCCCCGGAAAAGAAGTATCTTGGAGGAATCTTTGAAAGGGATTGGATGCTCTATTATGCGGAAGCAGCTACTCTCGTCTGCGCTGTCAAATAACCGGAAAGCTCGGCCATCAGTAATTCCAGACTGCCTAACTGTTCAATGGGTACAAAATGATAGCCCCGGGTCCAGATCGACTCATCAAGAAGCTTGTCCGCAGCCAAAAGCGTGGAAGCGGTCTGCTTCAGGGAATCCGGCGCTCCCACCACGCTCAACAGATTGCGGCGAGACCCGATCTTTTGCGTCACAGGAGACCCTTTTCGGTCTGTGATCAGCGCCATAGCCTTTCCGGACGGAACGGTGCTGTTATAAAGCCTTGTGAAATCCAGCACAAACTCTTCTGCTGTCGCGAATGATCGAACTTTAAAGTTCGCCGGCAAAACTCTGCCAGGATTCAATGCCGCTAATTTTTTCTCAAAAACCGCCACCTTCTGAACCTCTGCGACCAATGCGAGATCCACTCCCGATCTTGAGTTATAACGAGCAAAAGCAACCAGGGGAAGCACACTGGCCGGATCCGGAATCCCCTGCCGTTGGTCAACGAGCATTCTCTCTGCAGAAGAGGCTGCAAAACGGCTGAAAATCCTACTCAACACCGGCCATTTTGACGCATAGGACAAAGGAATCTCTGAAACTTTTTGGAAATGGATTGTGCCAGAAAAAAGCGTCGGTTCAATTTCTAAGGCATAAACCGGCAAGTCCAGCAACTCCAGGGAAACAATGTTCGAAACCACCTGCATCGCCGTATCAATCTTTGCTTGCAAGCTATCCACATCGAACCACGGAACATTCGAAAGCAACCTCGTCTCCGAAGTTTCTCTCACTTCGGACCTGCCATGATCCGCGGAATAGCCTTTTTCCCGCACTCCCTCGACTGAGCTCTTGAGTTCCTTTTCCGTTAAAGCCGGGATCACAATAGTTTTCATTATTTCGTCTTTGGGAGTCGGCTTGAGAATTTGGCCATTAAACCACGGCTCGAGATTTCTATGCGGCTCCCCCGAGCACAGAAAAAGCCTCCCCTCGTATCCGAGTTCCTGGGCTAGCTTTTGTCCGACCTGCCTTCCGTCAAGGCCTTTCGGATCTTTAAACCGATTATCGAGAAGAATAACATCATAATAGCCTAGCCCTTTTTCCTTGACCGCAGAGATCACTTCGTCACCCGATGCAACAACATCAACGGTAGCCGCTCCAGGCTTTCCCAATTGTTTCATGCCGGCCTTTATGACGGCTGCCATGATTTTCCGGAGCGACTCTTCATCGTCACCATAAAGAATCCTGAGAACCGGCGCCGCAGTCTCTGCACTAACCGGTTTAACTTCGTTTGACGGAACAGAGAGGATCGGATCGGGTGCAGGAATCACCGCAGGAACATGCTTGTCTCCTTTTACCACCATATCCATGACTGCGTGATCGCGACGCACCTCAGGGACCGTGACTGTTTTCGCAGTGGACAGAAATTCCGGTCGCAATCTAAAGAATTCTTTGGAGAGAACTTCAAGAAAGGGCCCGAGACCCACCATTTTCTGAACAACAGGATACCCCGCCTGCTGGATTTCTTCCATGTCGCGTTTCCGGATCGCCGCTGAAGCAAATACGATCGCTGTTTTTTCGTTAAAAACATTGGACGCATCCCGAAAACGCTTAATAAGATCGGTTCCCAATATCGGTTCCGACATCCCGAACTGTTTCGTCTGATCCAAATTCTGGTCCGTAACCACAATATCCCAGGGTTTTTTTTCGTTAACGAGAAGTTCAAGCAGATCCACATACCGCGTCGGAGCGACAATCTGCTCCTTCCTCAAACGGAACCCTTCGATCAAATGCGCCACGATGACATCTCGGGGCCTATCCCGATCATCGATCACAAGAACACGCAACTGACCCGCAGTCGTCTCATCTGGGACAAGCGTTCCTTCGGACAGTCTTTCGCTACTCACTTTCAAACGAATCTCGAAGGTCGAGCCCTCACCCGCTTCCGAGGAAAGTTCGATGTCCCCACCAAGCTTTTTCGTAAGGAACATCGAACCCCGAACACCAATACCGGTACCTTCATTCTTGGTCGTGTACCGGAAATCCCCGATTCTCTCCCGAACCCCTTTGCTCATGCCGGGCCCTTGATCGGAAATAACGATCTCCGCCACTTCGTCGCCGGGCTGAAAATTCCGGCCGCCCTGTTTTTCGATGAAAGCTTTCTCGTATTTATCGTTAAAATCTTCAGCCTTGAGAATCCGCTTCCTGAGCGTGACCACAACGGGTTTTCCAGCCGAGACTTCAAACGCATTCTTGATAATATTATTGACGATCCGGTGAAGCGCCTGATGGTCCACATAGATCGGGGTCTCTGAGGCGCCCTCTTCGACATTGACTTTTAAAAGACCAGCCGAAACATTTTTCAGAAACCGCGCCAAAATGCTTTCGGCGACATCGTTGAGAGTCAGCATCTCATAATTAAAGACCGTTTGCCCTTTAACGGCATGCCAAAGTTTGGTAATAATGCTATCGATCTCAAGAGTTGATGCCGCCAGAGCCTTCAGCTGTTCGAGATCGACAAAAACCCCGCCTGCCGCAGGGTCAGACGCCAGATACATCTCGCACAACTCCGGAACGGTCATTTGCATACCCGCACGAGCGTTGTTAAGGTCGTGGAGCGCTGAGCCGATCGCCTCTTCCTCAATATGGGCGATCTGTTCGGTCTGGTCATGAATAACCGCGATCGTGATCCCGGCCTTACTCAGCATAGACAGAACTTCCGCCTTAAAGATGCGCCCGTTGCGGTCCCGATATGCACCCATCCCGCGCCAGAAGCCGGCTTTCTTCTGCTCCTCGGACCAATCTTTGGCCCGGGACGAGGCCCCTAAGCTATCCAAAGCATCGAACGACATCCCGACAAGCTCCTCAACAGGATATCCGAAAAGCCTGGACGCAGCTTCATTCGCATAGACGATCTTTTGGGAAATGTCATGCGCCATTACGGGAACCGGAAGCCTTTCCATGAATTCCCGGTTCTTTCTTTCACTTTCTTTCAAAGCCTCTTCCGCCTTCTTGCTCTCGGTAACATCCTGAAAAGTTCCAAGAATGCATACCTCACCATCCACTTCGGTCTTGCCAAGAGATTGCCGAACAATGATTTCCCTGCGATCCTTAGTGTGATAATGGACCTCACGATCCCTGACCGCCCCTTTTTCAAGCAACTCTCGAACCAGATCCTCCCGCTCTTTGAGATCAACATACAATCCCAACTCGACCGATGTCCGCCCTACCAATTCATCCCGACTGTAACCAGTTAGCCGCTCAAGAGCCTCGTTAACATCCAAAAAAAGACCGTCGCTGGCACGAGTAACGGTCATCGCA
>CAZGCC010000055.1:0-4953 GCA_964524195.1 uncultured bacterium
CGCATCGGTTTTTAGTTTTATCAAAACGCTCAAGCCATCCCGAAGGGGAGAGCTCGAGATCACTGATGTGAACAACTGGTATCTCAAGCGCGGTGCTCTTGAGTACGATCTCCTGAAAGGGTACTGGACCGACGCCGGAACTTTCGAGTCTCTGCATCGCGCGAGCGTCTTGGTCGCTCGTCATCAAGGTTGCCGCGTATCATGAAACGGCTTCTCGTTACCGGTGGATGCGGGTTCATCGGCTCCAATTTTATCCGCTTTTTCCTGAAGGACCGTCCGGGCTGGAGCGTTATCAACCTCGATAAGCTGAGTTATTCCGGGAATCCCGCCAACCTTTGCGATTTAAAAAGATCCTCCCGTTATGAGTTTGTGAAAGGCGACATCACGGATAAAAAGCTTGTGTCCAAGCTTATGAAAAAGGTCTCCGCGGTCATTCATTTTGCGGCAGAAACGCATGTTGACCGGTCCATCGAAAGCGCCGATGATTTCCTCAAGACCAATATCCTCGGAACAGCAGCGCTGCTTGAGGCATCCCTTGCCTGCGGCATCAAACGATTCGTCCATATGTCCACCGATGAAGTTTATGGATCGGTCGAGAAAGGCTACGCGGATGAACAGGCGCGGCTTTTACCCAACAGCCCTTATTCCGCCTCCAAAGCCGGCGCCGATCTTCTGGTTCGATCCTTTCAGGAAACTTTTAAGCATCCGGCCATGATCGTGCGGTGTACGAATAATTTTGGGCCCTATCAGTTTCCGGAAAAAGTCATTCCACTTTTTGTGACAAATCTCCTGGAAGGAAAGACTGTTCCGCTTTACGGGAATGGCAAGAACCGCCGGGATTGGATCTTTGTGGAGGATGCGTGCCGCGCGCTTCTTTTGGTCCTCGAAAAAGGCAAAGCCGGCGAGATTTACAATGTGGGAGCTCATCACGAAATGAGCAACCTCGAGCTAACGAACGCGATCCTGCGTCATTTCAAGAAAGGGAAAGAAGCGATCCGCTATGTCACGGACCGGTTGGGCCATGATCTTCGTTATGCCGTCAATTTTAACAAGTTGAAGAAGCTGGGATTCCGGCCCCGATGGAGTTTTTCCAAAGGGCTTGCGGCAACCGCAAAATGGTACCGGGAAAACCCCGGTTGGTGGCGTCCCCTCAAGCAGGACAAGTATACGGTGAAATCATGAACCCTCAGGAGCAAATGAAGATCCTGATCACTGGAGCGGGAGGGATGCTGGGGACCGATCTTACGAATGCTTTGAAGCAGGATTTTGAGATCATCGGGCTTGAACGGCGGCCCGTCACGCATCTGACCGTGCCGTACGATATTTGCGACCTGACCCAGGCGCGAAAGACCCGCGATGCCATCTTGAGCCATCGGCCGGAGGTGATCATTCACACCGCGGCGATGACGGATGTGGATTATTGCGAGGAGCATCACGATGAGGCGCTGGAGAATAATGTCGCGGCAACCGAGAGCGTGGTGAATGCCGCAAGCGAGATCGATGCGCCCGTGATCTTTTTTAGCACGGATTATGTATTCGACGGGAATAAAAAAGGGGAGTACGAGGAGACCGACGCTCCCAACCCGCTAAGCTTTTATGGGAAAACCAAGCGAATGGGAGAGGAATATATCCTCCGGGCTGCCAAGAGCGCTTTGATATTCCGCATCACATGGCTTTTTGGAGTGTGGGGCCGTTGCTTTCCCAAGGCGATCCTGCGCCAGGCCGCGGAAGTGAAGAATATGACCGTAGTGAATGACCAGACCGGGCGCCCGACCTGGTCGTGGGATGTCGCGCAGGCGATGCGCGAACTGCTGCTAAATAAAAAGGAACTGTTTTTATCGCAAAGCGCCGCCCGTGAGATATTCCATCTCGGAAATTCCGGAAGCGTTCACTGGGCGGACTATGCCAGGTTCATCTTGAAAGGTTCGGGACTTACCGGTATCAAAGTGAAAAATATCCCGAGTGATCAGCTCAAGCGACCGGCCCCACGGCCCACAAATTCGGTTCTCTCTCTCAAGAAATCAAAAAAAGTTTTGGGATTGAGCCTCAGGTCCTGGGAGGAGGCGACTCTGGAATTTCTCCCCAAGCTTAAAGAGGAATTGGCGGCGAGAGAGGCGCGATCGAAAGCCCAGGACGCCGAAAAGGAGAACGCGGCATCATGAAGTCCCCGAAAACCTGCGTCATTATGGGCGGCGGCGGATTTCTCGGGTCGCATCTTTGTGAACGCTTCCTTGAAAAGAGATACCGGGTCATTGCGGTCGATAATTTTCTCACCGGCAGCGAAAAGAACATCGCATTTCTTAAAAAAGATCCCGCATTCAAGCTTGTCCGGCATGATGTTAGCAAGCCCCTGCGGATCCCGGGGGCCGTGAACTATATTCTGCATTTCGCATCGCCCGCAAGTCCGCTCGATTATCTGCAATTCCCGATCCAGACCCTGAAGGTCGGCGCGCTCGGCACGCATAATGCCCTTGGGCTTGCCAAAGAAAAGAAGGCGACTTTTCTTCTGGCTTCGACCTCCGAGGTTTATGGAGATCCTCTCGTCCATCCCCAAACCGAAGAATACTGGGGGAATGTTAATCCCATCGGCCCTCGCGGAGTGTACGATGAGGCTAAACGGTTTGCTGAGGCTATTACCATGGCGTATCACCGGACACATAAGTTGGATACCAAGATCGTGCGTATTTTTAATACTTATGGGCCGCGGATGCGTCTCAGGGACGGTCGCGCGATTCCGGCATTTCTCTCGCAGTCGTTGACCGGAAAGCCCCTGACCGTTTTTGGCAATGGCCGGCAAACCCGAAGCCTTTGCTATATCCGTGATATGGTAGCCGGGATCGAGAAACTTTTGTTTTCCCGCGTCAATGATCCGGTCAATATTGGGAATCCCAACGAGATATCCATGATGGAGCTTGCCAAAAAGATTATTCGCATGACCGGGAGTTCCAGCCGCATCGTGACTCAGCCGCTTCCGGTGGACGATCCGAAAGTCCGGCGGCCGGATATCACCAAGGCCAAGAAATATCTAGGCTGGTCTCCCAAAGTTGCCCTAGACGAGGGATTGGAAAGCACAATAGCCTATTTCAGAGAAGCGTTGAGGAAGAAGTGATGGCCCCGTATCTTTCTGTCGTGATCCCCGCTTATAACGAAGAAAAGCGTCTTCCTCAGTCCCTCGCGGCGGTGATCGAATTCCTGAAAAAGCAATCGTACGAATCTGAGGTCATCGTTTCAGACGATGGTAGTGCGGACAAGACGGTGGAGGTTGCCTCCGAGATCCTGAAAACGGTTCCGCATAAGATTGTGACCACGCCTGAGAATAAGGGGAAAGGGAATGCTGTTCGTCAGGGAGTTCTGGCCTCGCAGGGAGAGTATGTTCTTTTCACGGACGCGGATCTTTCCACGCCCATCGAGGAAGTAACGCGTTTTCTCGCGCATCTTGCGAAAGATCAGGATGTCGTGATCGGATCCAGGGCTCTTCCAGGCTCCCAGGTCATGATCCATCAGAATCCCCTGAGGGAGACAATGGGAAAAGTGTTTAACTCTATCGCCTGTTTCTTCGCTTTCAAAGGGATCCATGATTCCCAGTGCGGGTTTAAGGCATTCCGCCGCGAAGCCGCGCTTAAGCTTTTTGGTCTTCAAAAACTCGATGGGTTCAGTTTTGATGTAGAGATCGTTTTTCTCGCGCAAAAACTCGGGCTCCGCCTCCTGGAACTTCCAGTGGTCTGGCGCAACTCCGCGCAAAGCCGTGTCCGCGTCTTCCTCGATCCTCTCCTGATGTTCTGGGATGTCCTCAGGATCCGTCGTCTTCATTCGCGATGAAAGGGTTGGCGCTCTCCAAAAACTCGCTTATTGTTTTCGCGATCCTGGCAATTGCGCTGTTTCTGCGCCTTTGGGGGATTCATTTCGGCCTGCCCTATCTTTACCACGCCGATGAACCGGTCGTCGTCAATCACGCGCTTGCGTATGGCACGGGGGATCTGAATCCTCACTTTTTTAATATCCCTCCCCTGGTCAGTTACCTGCTTTTTATCTGCTATTGTCTCTATTTTGTTCTCGGCCGGGGATTGGGGATCTTCCAATCGCTTAACGATTATGAGAGTCTCTTTTATTTCGATCCGACTTCTTTTTATCTGATCGCGCGCATCATTTTTGGAGCCGTTCTTGGCACCGCGTCCGTTTATCTTGTGTATCGCATTGTTAAACGGATCTCTAGCGAAGCCGCGGCCCTGTGGGCAGGTTTCTTTCTCGCGATCAATTTCCTCCATGTCCGCGACTCGCATTATATTTATGCGGATATTCCGCTCGTTCTTGTCCTCCTTGCCGGCTTTTTTGCGCTTATCAAAATATCCGAGAAACCCGCCGTTTTGAATTGGCATGTAGGGGCCGGAGGCGTGCTCGGACTCGCTGTTGCGACCAAGTACAACGGGGCTTTTCTCTTGATCCCATACCTTTGGATCTGCTTCCGTGCGGTTCCTTGGAAGCAATGGGTCCCGGCTTGGGGCCTTGCGGGCGCGACGGCAATCGTGGTATTTTTTGTTCTGAACCCCTTTGCCATCCTGGACCATTCTTTTTTCATAAAAGAACTCGCCGAACAGTCTTCGGCTAATCAGGGGGGATTGCCTCCTCTCCATCATTTGACTTATTCTCTGGCCGGAGCGATGGGGTGGCCGATGCTCGTGATCGCGCTTCTCGGGACTCTACGGGCCCTTTTTAGAGGGGACCGGATATCTCAGGCGGCCGCGGTCTTTGTGATCGGTTATTACGCGGTCCTTTTCCGGTTCGGCCAGCCGTACGATCGCTATGTCCTTCCGCTTCTGCCGTTCATGCTGATCCTTGCGGCGCAGATCCTTGTAGCGTTGAAGAAACGATCCAACCTTTTATTCTGGGTATTGATCCCTTTTGCGGTATTGCCCTCGATCCTTAAAACGGTCCATTGGGATCAGCTGATGTCCC
>CAZGCC010000055.1:4963-10470 GCA_964524195.1 uncultured bacterium
CGGAAAGCGGGATCCCGGAGGGGAGCCGGATCGCCTTGGATTGGGGGTTTTATATGCCCCGTTTGGCTTTTTCTCCGGGGCAGCTTGAGGAAAAACGGTCGCAAGCACAAACGGGAACCCACTCAACCGCAAAGATCCGCCGGATCGACGCGCTTCTTTTCTCTTCGCGGCGCCCTTCATATGAACTTTATTTTTTAAGCCGTGCGACGGAGGATCCCGGATTTTTATTTGGTGGGCCGGTTATCCCGTTTGATATGCAAGCCCTGAAACAAAAAGGGGTGGAGTATGTGTTTTTGGTTGAAGCCTTGCGACCGGAGGGAGATCCCTTTCTTGGTGAGCTTCAACAGGAAGCGGATCGCGTCATGACTTTCTCGCCATTCCATAGCGCGCGGGACCTCGGGATCCATGATCCGCAGACCATGACCGGAGGGCCGTTCCTCTGGAAGGATATCCTGCCGCGGGCGCGGAACGGTTATCCCATTTCAGTCTACCGCATTCGTTCATAAAGGTTGTTTGGGCTGCTGATTTTTTGTAGAATCGCCCGTGTCTTTTTCTTCATTATCCTAAAGGATCATTTCGAATGGAAAACGAAAAAACGCTTGTGATGGGGAATGTGGCGATGTCAGAGGCCGCGGTCCGGGCCGGATGCCGCTTCTACGCGGGTTATCCGATCACACCCCAGAACGAAGTAAGCGAGTATCTGGCGAAGCGTCTTCCGGAGGTTGGAGGCGTTTTTGTCCAGGCGGAGTCCGAGCTTGCCGCGATCAACATGATCTTTGGCGCGGCCTCGACCGGCGCTCGGGCCATGACCTCGTCCTCAAGCCCCGGCATCAGTCTTATGCAGGAGGCTATTTCCTATATCGCCGCGGCCCAGATCCCTTGCCTCATCGCCAACATTATGCGCGGCGGTCCCGGTCTCGGGAATATCCAGGGCTCTCAGGCGGATTATTTTCAGGCAACGCGCGGCGGCGGGCACGGGGATTACCGGCTGATCGTGTTGGCGCCGTGGTCCGTTCAGGAGATGTATGACTTTACGATCAAGGCGTTCGAGCTTGGGGACCATTACCGCAATCCCGTGATGCTTTTGGCGGACGGTATTTTGGGGCAAATGGCGGAGTCGATCGAGCTCAAGGAACCTGCCAAACAAAAAGCGGTCGCGAAGGAATGGGCGCTTACCGGTTGCGCGGGCCGGGAGCCTAATGTCATACGGACGCTTTATCTTAAGGAAAAAGACGCTTTGGAAGAAAAGAATATGGAGCTTAAGGCGAAGTACGAAAAGATCACTGCCGAGCTCCAGCTTTCAGAGACCCGTTACGGCGATGATGCGGAGATAGCTGTGATCGCTTATGGAACTCCCGCGCGGATCGCCCATTGGGCCGTCAAGCGGGCGAGAGAGGCCGGCGTCAAAGTGGGGCTCTTCCGGCCTATCACGCTTTGGCCTTTCCCGGCCCTGGCCCTTAGAAAGGTCGCCGCCCGTTGCCGAAAGCTCCTGGTGGTCGAAATGAGTCAGGGACAGCTGATCGAGGATGTTCGCCTTGCGAGGATCCCCGCAACGGAAGTGGATCCCAAGATCGAATTTCTTGGGCGCGGGGGTGGGTGGTATCCCAAGCCCAAAGAGCTTTTAGCGAAGATCATGGAGATCTCAAAGCGATGACGCCCAAGTCTCTATTTTCTTTTCTTGAAGGTGACTTGGACAGTCATGATCTTCTTTTTACAATGCTCGGTGGTGAATCATGACGCCCGAAGAAAGAACGATCCGTCCAGGACGAATGCACTATTGTCCTGTCTGCGGGCATACGATCACGCAGCGCATGATCGGGGAAATTATGGATGAGCTGGGGATCCGTGAGCGGACGATCGGGACCGCGCCGGTCGGATGCGCCGTGCTTCTCTATGATTATTTTAACTGCGATATCATCGAATGCCCTCACGGGAGGATCCCGGCGGTGGCAACGGGGATCAAACGGATGAAACCCGATAATATCGTGTTTGCTTATGGCGGCGATGGGGATCTTCTCTCGATCGGACTGGCGGAGACGATCCATTGCGCGAACCGCGGTGAAAACATCACCATGATCTTTATCAATAACGCGGTGTACGGGATGACGGGCGGGCAGATGGCCCCGACGACGCTGATCGGTCAAAAGACCATCACCACGCCGGAGGGAAGAATGTCGACTGAGACGGGAGCGCCCCTCAGGATCTGCGAAATGTTCGAGACGCTCGCGAGCCCTGTTTTTATCGAACGAGTTGCCGTCAATGACGCGCCTCATATGCAGCGGGCGAAGCAGGCGATCCGCAAAGCTTTTCAAAATCAGATCGACGGGAAGGGCTTTTCGTTCGTGGAGGTTCTTTCGATGTGCCCCACTCACTGGAAAATGGGGGGCAAAGAGGCTTGTCAATTTGTGGGAAATGAAATGGCCGGTTATTTCCCGATCAAAAAATTCAGGGATGTGGACGGATGATGGAAGAAAAGATCTTCGTTGCGGGTTTTGGGGGACAAGGGGTTGTGGTGGCGGGGAATATTCTCGCGCATGCCGCGCTGGAGGAGGGCCGCCATATCCTCGGCATGGTTTCTTACGGCGTGGAGGTCCGCGGCGGGGCTTCCCATAGCTTTGTCATCATTTCCGATCAGGAGATCGATTGCCCGATCA
Organism: uncultured bacterium; assembly: GCA_964524195.1. Taxonomy (GTDB): domain Bacteria; phylum Omnitrophota; class Omnitrophia; order Omnitrophales; family Aquincolibacteriaceae; genus Aquincolibacterium. The sequence continues at coordinate 7,618 of CAZGCC010000055.1, forward strand.
TTGATGAAGCGACGCTTGGATTCGTGCTGAGTCAGGCGGCGTATGAAAAATTCCGGACAAAAACACGACCCGACGGACTTTTTTTTATCGATTCCTCACAAGTAAGCCGGGTGGATCCCGCCCAAACGACCGGCCGCATCATCCAGATCCCCGCGACCCAGATCGCCCGGGATATCGGTAATGAACGGGTAACAAATATGATCATGCTTGGCGCGGCGATCCAGAAAACAGGGATCGTGAAAATGGCGAGTGCCGTTAAAGTCCTGGGGAAGGTGTTCAAGGGCCTCCGCAAAGACCTGATCTATGTGAATGAAAAAGCCCTCTCCGTCGGCGCCGACCTCATGCGCCAGAAACCCTGATTCTCAATTTAACCAATCAAGAATCTCGGATTTTTTTCAATTAATTCCTTCCGACATAATTTATTTCCATAAACTATTCTATTTAAAAGCGTTACATCTATTGACATTTTTATCCAAATGGCGTATTGTTTCCATAGATAATCAAATATGATTATATGGAGAAACAATATGAGACTTGAGGAGTTCAGAAAGAAGTATCGGAGCTGGCCGGTGATTCCAAGCGCGGTTGTTATTCGCGAAGATCATGCGGAATATCAGGTTACCCGCAACCAGCTAAGCCGATGGGCAAAAAAAGGTGTGCTAACGACGCTTCGGAAGGGGATGTATGCCTTCCCCCCGGCAGAAACCGCTTCGGGCCCGGAGATTCTCTATATTGCAAACCGTCTTTATGAACCCTCCTATATCAGCTTGGAATACGCCCTTTCTCTTTATGAATTGATCCCGGAATATGTCCCGGTTGTGACATCGGTAACGACTCGTAAAACCATGTCTTTCAAAAACACCCTCGGGAATTTCAGCTACCAGCATGTGGTTCCTCGGGCTTTTCGCGGATTCCGCCAGGAGAAGCAGGACCATGGCCGGCAGGTGTTCGTAGCGGAGCCGGAAAAAGCGGTGTTGGATTTTCTCTATCTGAATGCGTCCAAATTCCGCGAAGATTTTGAAGGCGTTCTGATCGGATCCTTTCGCTTTCAGAATCTCGAAACGCTGGATCCAGCGCGGATCTCGGATCTTGGTGCGTGTTATGAGAACGGGACTCTCGCTCGAATGGCGACTCAACTGAATAATTTGATTCGCAAGGAAAAAACATGATCGATGTCATCAAGCAGCAGTTCACGGACGCCATGCCGCGCCACAGCCGGCTCAATTAGACGCGAGAATTCATGCAGGCGCTGTGTCTTAAGATCATGAGCGAAAAGGGGGTGTTCGACCGCGTGGCATTCTTGGGCGGGACTGCATTGCGCATGCTGTTCCAGTTGCGCCGGTTTTCTGAAGATCTCGATTTTTCGGTCTTGAAGCCTAGCGAGTTGGATGTGGCGGCTTTGAGTGAAGAGTTTCTCAGAGGCTTTCGACTCTACGGATTTGAGGCGGAGACGAAAGTGAAGGCTGTCGGCGCCGTGCGAAGCATGATGCTTAAATTTCCGGGCCTGCTCAAGGAGCTGGGGTTGAGTCCCCTCAAGGATGAAAAGCTTGCCATCAAATGGGATGTGGACACGAACCCTCCTCAAGGCGGTGCTCCGGTGAGCGGGATGATGAACAAGTATTTTGCCTTTCGGGTCGTGCATTATGATCTTCCGTCGCTTTTCGCCGGAAAACTGCATGCCTGTTTTTTCCGGGATTACCCTAAGGGGCGCGACTGGTATGATTTTATCTGGTATGTATCAAAAAAGGTCCGTCCCAATCTTGTCCTTTTTAAAAATGCGGTTCTACAGACAGAGAAAAAGGAGATCGATATCGAAGAGGCGGGATTGGCTGATTTCCTCATTAAAAGTATGGAGCGCGTCAATCTCAAGGCCATGGGGAAAGATGTGGAGCGCTTTCTGGAGGATTCCGCCGAGCTTTCTATCTTCGATCCGGCCGCGATTGTCCAAACCATCCGGAATAATTACGAAGTCTAAGTCCGTTTTTGCTTTCTAGCGGGCTCCTCCGACATACTACCTACCACCTACTGCCTTTTCGACATACGACATACCACCTGCTACCTACCGTTTTACGCTTTACCCGCTTTATATTTCTTTGAGCGGCGGTAGCCCCAGAACTTCAGGCCTTCCCAGAGCGCAAAACCCATGATCTTCATATTAACGGAGGATTTTCCCCACTGGCGCCCCCGGTGATTGGAGGGGATCTCTTTGATGCGGAAACCGAGGTCGTGGGCTTTTACGATGATCTCGGGGAGGACAAAAAGCGATTTAGAGTTCAAATCGATCGCTTCGAGGACCTTGCGGCTCCAGGCCTGTGACCAGTTGTAGTCATTGATACGGATCTTGAAAAGATAGTTGAGCGTAAAGATGTAGATCACGGAAAGAAAGAACCGGAAGAGTTGGTATGCATTCCGCTGCCAGCGCACTCCCAAAAGCACATCCGTTTCGCCTTTGCGGAGGATCTCGACGAATTGGGGGATCTCTGAGGAATCGAACTCTTCATCGGCCCCGACATACATGAGGTATTGTCCCCGGGCAGCCTTAAGGCCATCCTTGAGCGACTGGGTATAACCTTGGTTCTTTTCGTGAATAATGAGCTGAGTATTTGGATATTTGGAAGCTTCGACCTTGAGGACTTCGAGCGTCTTGTCCCGGCTTCCATCCTCGATCAAAATGACCTCCCAGTTCCATTCAGGATGGGAATTGAGGATCGCGAAGAGATTCGCGAGCATTCTGGCGATATTCTCTTCCTCATTGTAAACAGGCGTAATAAAGCTGATAAACGGGGCGGCATTCATGACCGTAAGACTAATGTGTTTAAGGGGTAATGTCAATTGCCTGCTGAATGGATTTCT
>CAZGCC010000056.1:0-9950 GCA_964524195.1 uncultured bacterium
GGGGCTTCAGGAGTTCGGGGAGTCCTCGATCAATATCGGATGCCGCTACTGGATCCCGGCAACAAAGTATTTCCTTACCCTGTGCGCGATCAATCTCGCGATCCATAAGGCGCTTCTCGAGGCGAAGATCACCATACCCTTTCCGCAGCGCGATATCCACATGAGCTCCGGAACTACTGCGGCAAAATAAGCGGAAATCCAGAGTCCCTCACGAATAAAGAAGGCCGCTGCTTTTTTTTGTTTCCTCAATCCTCCTCAGAAGGATTTTTCTGGGCGGATATCTGATCAGGAGATGCTAGGAAAGGTTTTTTGAAGCAGTTTTTTCAAAGGCCAGCGAGTTTAAGATCTCGATCGCTTCCCGGTGCTCTTTCTCGTGTTTGTGAGACTCGAACCGGCTTACAAGACTGTAAAAGCAAGGCACGACATACAAGGTCAAAAAAGTTGAAATAGCCGTACCCCAGATGATAACAGTTGCCATGGGAGCGCGCTGTTCGGCTCCTGGGCCTATATTTAAAGCGGCTGGCAATGCGGCAGCGATCACCGCGAAAGTTGTCATCAGGATCGGACGGAGACGAAGGGGGCATGCCTCGAGAAGCGCCTCGTTCACACCCAATCCTGCTTCGCGCCGCTGGTTGGTGAAATCCACAAGAAGAATGGAATTTTTCTTAACAATGCCCATCAATAAAAGTAGCCCGATAATACTTAGCATGTTAAGCGAGTGATCCATGACGAGAAGGCCCAAAAAAGCTCCGGAGATAGAAAAAGGCAACGCCAAAAGAATGGTAAGTGGGTGGAGGAATGAATTGAATTGAGCGGCGAGGATCATGTAAGCGATGAAGATCCCGAGCCACAAAGCGAATGATAGTTGCTGGAATGTTTCACGAAACCGTTCGGCGCTTCCTGACATCACAGCCCTGTAGCCTTCGGGAAAAGTTTCCTTGGCGACCCGTTCCGCCAGTTCAAGAGCTGCTGCCTGGGATTTTCCGCGCGCAATGTTTCCGAATACATGGACAGCTCGTTGTCGGTTCTCTCGTGAAATAAGAATAGGCTGCGGTAATTCGATCACCTGCGTGACATCCGAGAGGCGAACAAGTTCTCCCCGCTGGTTCCGGACCCAAAGACGGCCAATGTCTTCCAAAGTCTGCCGGTTCTCATCTGTGAGACTTACCCGAACATCATAACGGCGGTCGCCTTCCGTATACTTGGCGACCTTGATCCCTCCCAGGGTCGCCTGGATCGTTTTTGCGATCGATTCTGTTGTGACCCCGCGTTCCGAAGCCTTGATTCGATCAGGCACTACATGGACCTCGGGAATATCGATGAGGTAATCTGTGTCTAGATCTACTACCAGGCCTGAATCCTTAAGCCGGGTCATGAGAACGGTCGACAACTCGCCAAGTTTGTGCCAGTCAGGTCCGAGGATCGATATGTCGAGCGGATAATCTCTTGCTCCTGCTCCCGCCGCTCCCGAAAGCTCTTGGAGCGTAGCCCGCATGACCCCGGGGATCTGGTTGAATTCTTTGCGGCATATTTCCATGAAATCCTTCTGGGTCAAACGGCGGCCCAGAGTCTTGTCTTTGGGGCGTTCGTGGGGTTTTTTGAGCGTTACGAACACCATACCGGTATTGACATCGCTGCCGCCGCCCGTGCCTCCGACGATGGTGAAGTAAATATCGAGTTCGGGTCGTTTTGTCAAAAATGCCTCAGCCTTCTTCATCACCTCATCTGTCGCTGCCAGTGAGGAGCCCGGAGGGGTCTGAATGCGGACAAGAAAACGGCTGATATCGTGATTGGGGATCATTTCTTTTCGTAGAAGAGGTGTCAGAAAGAGGGAAGCCACGAAGAAAACGACAGCGAATATCATGACCTTTCCCCGGTGGCGCAATGTTGTCGCAAGCGTGCTTGAATATAAGGAACGCAGGCGATGCATCAATCCATCGGCAAGGCGTCCGATCCGCGTATCGTGCCCGATCTTTAAAAACTGGCTGCAGCGGGACGGGGTGAGTGTCACGGCCTCCAAAAGTGAAAAGGCGACAGCGGCGGAGATCGTGATCCCGAACTGAAAGAAAAATTTACCGATGAGTCCTTCCATAAAAGCGGTCGGTAAAAAAATAGCGATGACTGCTAGCGAGATCACCAACACGGCGAATCCGATTTCTCTTGCCCCGACAATGGCCGCAAGCACGCGGGTTTTTCCCATTTCGTAATGGCGGGCGATATTTTCGAGAACCACGATCGCGTCATCGACCACGATACCGACGACCATGGAGAGGGCTGTAAGGGTAATCGTATTCAGGGTAAAACCAAAAAAGTACATGACGAGAAACGCGCCGCCCAAGGCGGTTGGGATCGCAATGACCACATTGATCGTAGAGCTTAAGGAGCCCAGGAAAAACCAGCAGACAATACCGGTAAAGAGGACGGCCAGGATGATCGTCAGTTCCATTTCATGGACCGTGTCGTTGATCTGGTCGGTGCCGTCAAAATTGACCGTGAGTTTCAAGCCTTCGGGGAGGTTGGCCGAGAGCTCCTTCGCGCGTTTTTTGACCCTCTTGGCGACTTCGACAGCGTTTGTGCCGCGTTGTTTCCGGATCCCGATACCGACGGAAGGTTTACCCAGCACCCGCGCTTTTCGGCGGACATCTTCAAGCCCGTCCTCCACCTCCGAAATATCGCTAAGACGAAATGTTTTCCACAAATATCCTTCCCGCACGCGGCTTGGGATCACAAGGCGGCTTAATTCCTCGACATTGGTAGACTCTCCCATTACCCGGATGTTCCGTTCGGTTTTTTCTGTTGTGAGTCGTCCGGCCGGAAGTTCCGTATGTTGCGATTGAATAGTTGCCAGCACATCTTCCGCGGTCAGTTCTAGATCCTCAAGTTTTTTGTGATCCAGCCACACCCGCATGCTGGGTTCCGCGAACCCCCCAAGAGTTACCTCCCCAACATCCGGGATGACTGAAAATTGGTCCTTGATATGGTCTTTGACATATTGAACCAGCTCTCGCAACGGAAGATCCCCCGAGAGCCCGAGCCAAACGATAGGTTGGTCGTCGGGGTTCACCTTGGTAATGATTGGAGCGTCCATATCCTCGGGAAGGTTGCGCTGGGCCTGCGCGATCTTTGTCTGAATCTCCTGAACGGCCACATCGATATCCTTGGACAATTCGAATTCCGCGGTAATGCTGGCGCTTCCAAAACGGGAAGTGGACTGGATCTTCTTGATCTTTTCGACAGACATAAGCGCTTCTTCGATGACATCCACCACTTCGGTTTCCATCACCTCGGGAGCGGAACCCTCCCAGGTCACGCTGATGTTGGCATAAGGGAAATCAATATCAGGCATTTGAGAAACGCCCATGCGCAGAAACCCGATCCCTCCGAAGATCAGTAGCGCCGCCATGATCATCCAGGCAAAAACCGGCTTTTTAATCGATACATCCGAAAGGCTCACGACACATCTCCAACTGCGACCCGGAAAGCGGCCTCATCCTGTTTCATGACATAGTAAGTGCGGTTCTGATTTTGGCGGGTGTTTTGAAGCGATTCCAGAGCAACGAGAACATCCAGATTGCTGACAAGGCTCCGGGCGTATTCCTCGGACTGGACTTTATAGTTTTCCTCGGCGGAGCGGACAGCTTCGCGTAGCAGATCATCGGTTTCTTTCGAGGAAAGCCAGACCTGGTAGCTCTGTTTGATATCCAGTTCGGCCTGGCGCTTGGCGAGGGAAAAAGAAAGTTTCTTTTGTTTTAGAATCCCGATGGAATCCTTGACCTGTCCGATGGTTTCGCCTCCCGAAAAAAGAGGGACATCGAACTTGAAAAGTGTGTCCCAGTCCAAATTCGATAGATTGCCTTCACGGCGCATATATTGATTGTGATTTAAAGAGATCGTCGGCCAAAAGCCGCTTTGAGCGACAAGGATACCGCGCCAGGCTGTTTTAACGGCTTGTTCCGCGGCTTTGACATCGGATCTTGTGGCGGCCATTTTGAGATGTTCGGTCAGAGTTTGGGATGAGACTTCTTCGGAAGTTTCTTCTGCAAGTTCACAGCTCCCCAGATCGGTGCCGGTCAGAAATTCCAGCAAATAACGGGTGGTGGCCAAGGCCCCTTGGGTTGCCGCGAGGTCCGCTTCCAGAACTTTAAGTTTCGTTTGAGCCGTCAGAACCTCGCTAACCCGTGAGCGGCCGATCTTTTCGCGGTTTTCAAGTTCTTTAATCCGGGTTTTTAGCAATTCGCGGATGTCTCCGTTGATCTCGACATCCTTTTCATAACGGAGCACATTGTAAAAAGCGCGGGCTACATCCATATAGAGAAGTTCTTTTGCCCGGATCCAGGCTTCGGTCTGTTCTCTCCGGTAGCTTCCGGCGCCCGACAAGGCTCCGATCGCCTTGAAGCCCTGAAAGAGAGGTTGATCGATCGTAAATTTACTTTCGTGGATATTCGGATCTCCGATGGAGTCTCCGGTCAGGTTGCTTTTCTGATGATCCTGGACCGTGCGATTAACGATGAAGTCCACATCCCCGAGCCCCTGGCTTGCGGCGTTGAAAACTTGTGCCGTAGCCCGGGAGATGGCTTCTTTTTGGATGGCGACGGTTTCACTTTGAATGAGCGCGCGTTGGTAGCACTCTTCGAGGGAGAGGGAATCTCTTCCGGCCACCGGGGCAAGCGAAGCGGCTTCGTTCGCCTGAATGCACGGTGAAGCTGAAAGGATGAGAATGAGCGCGGAGAATAAAAAATATCTAGTTTTCACTTTTAGACCCCGCTAAAAAATCATCCATGGCTTTCGAGACCGTTGCGTAAAAACGGCTGATGATGGAATGTTCTTTTCCGTCAAATTGATCATAGGCTTTTAAGAGGAGTTTCAGACTTTCCCCCTGTGTTTCAGTGATGATCTTTTTCCCCTTAGGGAGGATCTCAAGGAGGATCACGCGTCGGTCCTCAGCATTGGGAGTCCGGCGAAGGAATTTTTTCTCTTCCAAACGGTCCACCAGGTTCGTGACCGCCGGCTTGGTGATCCCAAGATGCTTGCTGACTTCAGTCATGGATACGGATCCCAACAGCATCAGCTGGTAGAGAAGCGTGTACTGGGGAAGTGTCAGGTCGACCTGGTTGAGGATTCGGGTGTACATGCGGGAGAACTTGGGGTGAAGTTCTCTAAAGCTTGCTACGAAAGCTTCCCGCTCACTCATGGCTTGAATATCCCCCGTGACATTAGATGGCTTAATAGTTTAATCTATTAACTATTTAGGCTTTGAAGTATACGCAGGGTTGCGGGAAAAAGCAAGATGTAAAACGAGGTTTTTTGAGCGGAAAGGGTGACCCGGGAAAGTTGATTTTGGGGGTCGGCCTGGGTCCGAAAAAGGGGGGGGGAAGGCGCTTGGAGGGCAGGGCGGGTTATGGCATAATGCCGGAATGATTCTTTTTCGGAAGATCCTTTTCTATCTTTTCGTTGCCATCTATTTGGTGCTTTGTCCGATCGTGATCTTCTATGCGTTCGGTTATATTTTTACCCCCAAAGTCGAAGAAAAATTCGTCAAAACAGGATTGATCCATCTCGAGACGCTTCCAGCGAACGCCTCCATTTCGATCGCCCAAAAACGACTTCTCGAAAAAACCCCCGCGACGATCCGGAACCTTTTGGCCGGGCAGTACGATGTGCGGATTTTTCTGAACGGTTACAGGCCTTGGAAGCGGAAGGTTACTGTGGAACCTGGGAAGGCTATGAATGCTGAAAATATTCTTCTGATTCCCCAAAAATTCAAGACCCGAACCTTGATCGAACGGTCGTTCAAAGATCTTTGGCCTGTTCCGCGGACCCGTTATCTGCTTCTCAAGGACTCGGAACTGGCGGGTGATCTGAAAGTATTTGATTGGAAAAATGAAAAGTTCCGCTCCGTCCTTCCCGAAGGGTCTCCTCTTGCATCCGCCAGGCTTGAGAAGGTTTTTATGTCCAAAGAGAGTTCTTTCGTGCTGGTTCAGGCGCAGGGGGCCGAGGGATATCTATGGGGAGGATGCCAACTCGATAAGGACAAGCCGGAAGTGAAGGACCTCACGGATCTTTTTTTAAAAGAAGCGCCCCGCGAGATTCTTTGGGAAAAAGATCGTCCCGATTATCTCTTCGCGCTTTATGACCAGAACCTTGCGCGGTTGGATCTTGAGAAAATGACGGCAGTACCTGAATTTATTGAAAGGGTCCGAGGCTTCGGACTTTTCAGGGACAAAGTCTATGCCCTTCAGGGTGCTTCGATCGTACAGCAGAATTTCAAGGCAAAGCCGGGGGAAGAGACCTTGGTTGAAAAAGGTGTTTTTCTTGAGAACCTTTTCAGCGGCGATTCAAGATTCCAGATCGATTTCATCTCGAATCATACGATCTGTTTTACGGGAGCGAAAGGAGAGCTTTTTTCGAATGCTTTGCCCTACCGTTTTGTCGATGAGGGTATAAAAGGATATCAGGCCAATGCCGGAGGCCGCAAGATCGTGTTGTGGAAGGATAAAAAGATAGGGGTTCTGGATTTTGAGAAGCCGGAGCGGAAAAAAGAATTTTTCGAACGGGGGCCCGAGATCGAATGGGTCTTTGAGGCGGGAGAGAGTGTCCGTCAGGCTTATTTTGTTTACAACGCTGGCTATATTCTTTTAGCGGAGGGAAAGGATGTCTCTCTTTTTCGGATCGGGGAGAGCGGGATCCCTGCGGAAAAATTGGTTCGTACTCTGGGGAACAGCTCGGTGTTCTATTCCGAAAGAACCGGAAGGCTCTACTATCTGGAAGCATCCAAGGGTTGCCTTGTTTCCGTGGACATTCTTCCCGAGGGGTTTTCTTTCGCCGGCGTGATCAGCGAATTTGAAAAAGAGACGCAAGAGGCGGTTTCATGAAATTTGTTTATTCCCATCACAATTTGAAGGGAAAAGAGGTCTTCCTCCAGCGTTCTTTTGAAATGTTGCCCGCTTTGGCCAGCTGGACCCTGATCCTGGGAGTGGTGGCGCTATCGATCTGGATGCCGCTTGTCGCCTCGATCGTTGTGATCGCTTTTATGCTGGCTTGGATCCTGAGGCTCTTTTATCTTACGATCTTTCTTTTGCTTTCGTACAGTCGGCTTTCGATCGAAAAGGATACGGATTGGTTGGCGCGGATCCGCGGTCTGGACCGGATCGACGAGTATCTGAAAGAAATAAAAGCAGTGTCGCCGGGGAAAGGTTGGCCCAAGAGGATCTCGTTTCAAGCGCATTGCCGGGATCTGGAACGGCTGAAGCGAAGCGGGAAAATGCTGCCCCCGTCTTCCGAGATCGTTCACTTGGTTGTAATTCCGGTTGCGAAAGAATCGCCTTCGGTCGTGGAGGCGAATGTTCTGAGCGTTGTCAAAAATGAGGCGTTCGCCTCCAAGACCGTGATCGTTCTTGCGGTGGAATCGAGGGCGCAACAGTCCGTCAAAGAAGGTATGAGTCGAATTGCCGAAGCTTATCAGGACAAGTTCATGCAATTTCTGATAGCGGAGCATCCGGACGGCATTCCAGGAGAGGCTCGCGTCAAAGGAGCTAACATCACTTTTGCCGCAAAAGCAGCCGCTAAATATTTTGAACACAAGAAGATCCCTTTTGAGAACATTATCGTTTCCTGTTTCGACGCGGATACCGTGGTGGGGCCCGATTATTTTGCCTGTCTGACCTATTGCTTTATGATCTGTCCAGACCGGCAGAGGGCAAGCTTTCAGCCGATCCCTGTTTTTCACAATAATATCTGGCAAGTCCCCGGATTTGCGCGCGTGATCGAAACGGGCTCATCTTTTTTTCAGCTGATCGAGACGACAGATCCCGAGAAGCTCGTGACCTTCTCCAGCCACAGCATGAGTTTCAAGGCTCTTGTGGAAGTAGGTTATTGGTCCGTGGATATGATCTCAGAAGATTCCGGGATTTTCTGGAAGTCCTATCTTTATTTCGACGGTCATTATCAAGTGGTTCCGTTGCCGACGACCCTGTCGATGGATGTTGTAGATGCTGGCGCTTGGTGGCGTACGGTCGGGAGTATGTATAAACAGAAACGACGGTGGGCCTGGGGGGTCGAGAACTTTCCGATCGTGGTGCGCGGTTTTCTTGCCAACAAAAAGATCTCTTTTTATAACAAGTTCCGGCACGGCTTCAAGCTCTTCGAAGGACAGATCACCTGGGCCACCTTGCCGTTCCTGCTGACTTTTGTCGGATGGCTTCCCGTGATCGCCGCGGGGGATGAGTTTTCAAATACGGTCCTCTATTACAGTGCCGGCCGTTTTACTCAATCGATATTCGGTCTTTCCTCGGTAGCTCTTCTGGGGACGATCATCATGAGCCTCTGGCTTTTGCCCAAGAAGAAAAAAAAGTTTTCGCTCTTGTGGAATTTGATCCACGGATTGGAATGGTTTCTCGTTCCTTTTATTCTCGTATTCCTTAGCGCGATGCCCGCCTTGGATGCCCAGACACGGCTTATGCTAAATAAAAGGATGGAGTTCTGGGTTTCAGACAAAAGACGCATTTAGATGATTTTAACTCGTTCGATATCAATAGGTTAAATCTTGCTGTGTCTTTTTGGCTCAAATTAAAATGCCCCTGAATAGCATGAAAAGGCGCTTGCCGCTCATTTGACATGGGCAATTTTCCCAAGTACACTCCCTCCAAGAAGGAAATGGCAATCGCAAGGTGAAACCCGAAATATTAGGGTAGCGCCGAAGGGCTGGACAGGTTTTTGTCAGCCATTCCTGAAATGAGACAAGAAGCCCGGATTGAGACGCGAAAAAAGTAACCAAAGGAGAAATCAGAACATGAAGAGTAAATGGGTGGTTGGGATTTTAGTGCTGATGGTCTTGGTTTGTCAGGGCCTTGCATTTGCCGAAACTGCGAAAGACGATGTGACCGTGGTTGCGGAAGAGATGGACGCTATCGCGATGGATCCCACGACGGGAACGATCATGGAAGAGGATATGATCGTGACCGATGAGCTCGTGGCCCCGGACGCGGAACCTGTTGAGGAAGCGATGATGTAAGACTTGTTCCCGTTCGAAAGAGCGGGGGCATGATCGCCTAATACCTGCTGTTGCGGGAACGGGAGAAAATAAACGGTAAACCGAGCTTCCGCAAGGGAGTGAGGCGGGCTAATCTGCGGTCCGAACCCAGCCTGCTGGCAGGCAGGCAAGAACCTAATCCCGTCGGCGTTGCAGATTGTTTTTATTTAAGATAGAATCAGGCGAGAAGGCCAATCCTTCGGGGTTGGCCTTCTTGTTATATTGCGGCAATTTCAAAGATTTTTTTTATTTCCCCGTTGAATCTTCGCGAGAGGAAGGTGCCATGTGTCGGATGTTTTAGCTTGGTCGATTTTTGGCGGCATTGTTCTTGTTTTGCTGGCTTTGGATCTCGGTGTTTTTCACCGCAAGGCCCATGAGGTCAAGATGAAAGAGGCGCTGATCTGGAGCGCGGTCTGGATCGGCGTGGCCCTGCTTTTCAACGTAGGTGTTTATTTCGTAAAAGGCAAAGAACTCGCCGCGCAATTCCTGGCGGGGTATCTTCTCGAGAAGTCCCTAAGCGTCGACAATCTCTTCGTTTTTCTTCTTATCTTCAAGTATTTCCATCTGCCGGCCCGTTATCAGCACGAGGTTCTTTTTTGGGGGATCATGGGCGCCCTTGTTTTCAGGGCCGTGTTTATCTTTTCCGGCCTGAGTCTCCTGGATCATTTCACCTGGATGATCTATGTTTTTGGCGCGATCCTGATCTGGACCGGCGCTAAATTAGCGTTCGAAAAGGATAGCAAAATAGATCCGGGAAAAAATATTTTTGTTAAGATGTTTCGTCGATTTTTTCCGCTTACCCAGGACTACCATGAGGGAAGGTTTTTTGTAAAGCTGAACGGGGTGGTTTTCACTACGCCTTTGATCGTGATCTTGCTAGTCGTGGAATCGACCGATATCGTTTTTGCGGTCGATTCGATCC
>CAZGCC010000056.1:9960-10334 GCA_964524195.1 uncultured bacterium
TATTTTGCGCTTGCTCAGCTGATGAAACTTTTCCATCACTTGCACTACGGACTTTCGCTCATTTTGGTCCTGATCGGCATTAAAATGATCGTTTCTCATTTCATCCACATCCCGATTGGCTTGACGCTGGGAAGCATATTATTTATCTTGGCGGCATCGGTTATTGCCTCATCCATTTGGCCTTCAAAAATAGTGGAGCCGCCGGCTCATCTTTAATGCAGGCGATGGGGGGGGGACCGTAGCAGAGGTTTTTAAATAAAAAAAGGGCCCCGCCACAAATAAAGGCGGGGCCCTTTTTTTATGGTGTCTTCTATACAATGACCGCTTTTTCTGTTGCGAGCGGGACCTTCAGTTGTGGGATCCGCATGCTGTAA
>CAZGCC010000057.1:0-6580 GCA_964524195.1 uncultured bacterium
CCAACCCGACCAGCTTTACCAGAAGAACCAACATGGACAACCTCCTTTTTATGTGGGGATGGGCAATCTCCCAATGCCTGCCCCCTAAAAAGTAAAAAGTGACTTTCACCTGTCTATGTCTACGGACAACAAAAGATGCCGGACGCTATTTGACGGGCATTCGCTCAGCGGAAGAGGATCCGGTGTATTTCCTGGTCCGCCGCGATCATTCGCATCATCTCGGTGATCACGGACCCTATGATCTCTCTTTCCTGAGTGGGAGTCGCCGGTAAAACTCCCTTGGGACTTTTTGCGAAAAGGGTTTTTGTTAAAAGCTCCTTCCCTGAGGCGTCGTATAAAACAAACTCCATGGCCATTTCCGACTTGATGGGGATCATAATATCGAGAGAAGAAACATTTACCTCGTTGACCCTTGCGCTCAAAATGCCTCTGATATTTTCCGGGCTGTATTGGCTAGCGATCAGAATGGGGTCAATGGCCGGAGCGCGCAGAATATTGATCTTTTCTTGATCGTTTAGTGTGTGGATAAGATGATTGGTAACATTCTTTGTCAGATCACCGCTTTTTACCACGGTTTGCATCAGAAGACCGATACGCCCGGCTTTTTCATCCTCACGGCCATCAACCACATCTTGAACGACCCAGGTCGGTGCCCCCGCATAAGACCGCAGTGAGCTCACATCAGGCCCTGCGGCAAAAGGAACAGAAGCGCAACCGTTCAGAAGAACGATCGCTGCCACGACCCAGAACGATCTTATTTTTGATAATCGCATCACATTTTCCTTCCTTTCTAAAACAAAACCGCTGAAAGTCCCCCTACTCCCTCATTTCACAACCAAGGGTCAAATTCTCTGCCTCTTCGCGGATTCCGCTTCGACAACCTGGACTTTTGAGTTACGACGCGATCTGATCGGGCTTGCCAAGATCGTCCTGCGCGTTCTTCAACTGGGCGCGGCACGCGGGAGCGATCAACTTCTTGTTCTTTTCAAGGCAGGCCAGGATGCGACCTTCTCCGATCGCTACTTTGGAGCATAAATTTACGATATCGGCCCGGCAATCTGCCACAACCGCATTCACATTATTGATAGCGTTCCTGAACTCGCCCTTCGCTTCATAAAGAGCGGTCAGACACGGGGTCGAGATCTTGTCGCTATGGGCGTAAAGGCACGCCACACCGCGGCCCTCTCCAGGCGTTACAGTCTGACAATAGGTTTCGAGATCGGCGGTGCAATTTCCTTCTATCTTCTCGATCTCTTTGTCCGCGAATTTTTCCATCGGCCCTTCCGCCGCGACGGCGAAGGCTCCGGGCATCAAAAGAACCGCCAAAATAATAACGCCCATGACTTTTTTCATAACTTCTCCTTTTTGTTGTCCGCTCGCAAACCGCCTCCTCCGGACGATCCTAGTAACGAGATAATCTACCTCATTGATAATAGTTTCAAGAAAATTTCTAAAAATTTTTCAAGAAAATTACGGGATCTTTCCGGAGAAGTCGAGCCAGAAAACAGGAACGGCGGCAAGTCACGCGTCAGCGAGGGGCAGAAAGACGGCTATCTGCTTCAGATCTTCCTTCAGCGGCTGTGGAACCTTGTTGATGGCCTTTAATGCGGCGGTAACTCTTTCCGACCAAAATCGCGCGAGCTTACCGGGGACCGGGTGGACGCAGGTAACGATCTTGCAACAGTGATTGGACCCGCAGTGGCAGGGCATGCTCAGGTCATCGTAGAAACCTCTGTAGTCAAAGGTCGCTTCTTCCCCTTTCTGAATGTCCCGGACCGCTAGATCAAAGCCGCGCCCGGAATCCAGGATGTTCGCGTCGCAGGAATGATTGATGTACTTGACCACGCCGCACGGCGCCACAAAAGAACCGTCTTCCTTGCGATAGGCTCGAAGGAAGAGATCGTCCTTTTCTTTCTGGGACATTCGCTCAGGATCGATCCCGGTGAGCACCTCGCATTTGTCACATTCAAATCCGATGATCGTTCCCTTCGGGATGAATGCTTTCGCAAACAATCCTTTTCCCTTGCTTCCAGTCTCCTTCACATCAAAGAGGTCCGCGTACATAATGTCTCTCCGGAGAGTCCATAAAATGGTAACAATCCCGCTTTATACTGTCAGTTCCCTATGCTGACGGCAAGAAAAATTGCGGGATCTTCCCGGCGGGATATTCGTCTTTTGCTTCGTCGGGGGGATGTTCTGAAAGGTTCTGCCTTGGGTGAAGGAATGGACTGAATGATCCGGAAGATCCCCTCGGTATTGGCGCAATCCGTTAGATAACCCTTGTCATCTTCCGAGATTATTTTCAGTTGTCGACAAAATGTCGACAACTCAACGCCTTCCTCACCCTGGGCCCGGATTTTCATTTTGTACCAATAATCCCGTGCATTCACGCTGTCCGTCAAAGCTCCGACAACATCGACGACGGAAAGCCACCATTCGTTCTGAAATAGGGTCTTCCGTATTTTACGGCCTCTAAACAAGGCTATCTTTGTGGTGTTCGTCAATTGCTCATCCATACCTGCCTCTCCCTGGTCCATAGTCGATCCTTAAGCATCATACTTATATTTTATGCAATAAAAATATGCTTTAAAACTCAGGCATGCTGCGACATTTTATGGATAGTACTGCCAGGAGGGCTAGAATTTTCCCCAGTGGAGGACTTCGGAGAGAGTGCGGCGTTTGCGCTGTTTCGGTTCACGAACGGCCCAACCGACCGAGATCAGGCTGATCAATTTAAAGACAGGCGGCACGCCCAGAAGCGCTGAAACTTCACCGCAATATTCTTTTTTGTCCCCCGCGATCCAGCAGGTCCCGAGCCCGAGGTCGGTGGCCGCAAGCAGGATATTCTCCGTCGCCGCGGAACCGTCCTCCAGATAATATTTGGTATCCTGGCAAAAAACCACGACGCAGGCCGTTGCCTGCTTGAGGAAGACGCCGGTGCTGATGATCCCCGCGAACTTGTCGAGCATGGCCCGGTCCGTGATCACGACGAATTCCCACGGCTCTACCGCCCGCGCGCTCGGAGCACGGCGCCCCGCATCCACAAGCTTTTCGAGTATTTCTTTGGAAACCGGTTGATTGATGTAATCGCGAACGCTGGCCCGTTTTGAAATAGCGTCAGAAGTTTCCATCATTCACCCCGTTAGAGACCCCTGTTGTAACTCACTGCTTTTTTTTCTTGCCCCCAATAATCCCCCCAATAACACCTGCAATTACAAAAAGCAAAGAATAAAAGATGACGGAAAAAAGCCTCATCCCCGCCGGAAGAAAATAATTGAAAGCAATGGAAAATAAAGAAACGATGACCGAGGGCATTGCCCCAACGAACCATCCATTGCGCCCAATTTTCTTTGCCGCATAAAAACCTATAATGCCGCTAGCGCACAATCCGAAGACTGGCCAGCCCAATGTCACCATGGGAGCTTTTACAACCATTCCCAAGAGCTTATAGAGAAACCGGATCAGAAAAAGATGCGCTGTTTTTTCTAGAATGATTTTAGCTGCGCTAGATTCTTCGACCACGCAATACCTCCGCTCTGGACTTATCGTTTTATTCTATTTGAAACATCTCTCTTCGCAATGCGCTGATTATCAGCTCGAACCTCTCGTTTTATATTAACGGTTCTTGCTCCGCTTCGAGATTGAGCTTTGTTGCCAAGCTTGGAAATTCGCAAAAAATCTCCCGACTGTTTTTTTCGTTAGACAGCACCGTTTTGGAAATCCCGCACACAACTGTAAAATGTTTGGACGGCTTGTATAATTTCCCAAACACCCCGCTCAGAAAAAACTCGGGCTGAAGTTCGTTTTCCAACCGCAAAATTGATGCCTCGTCACGATGGGAGGAAGTGTCCAGAACAAGAAATGAGCCAAATCCCCTAATTTTCAATATTTTTATAGCTGCTAATGCGTCGTTAGCGATACCATTTGCCACAATAAAAATAGGGCTATTGAAACACAAGTCAGAAAGAGGTGGCTTCTTTTGATCTATTAAATCTTGCAGGAAAATTTGAAATGAAGAGACATCGATTTTTTTGGAACTTGGCTTAAACAGTCTCAACCCGAGCACCGAAGAGGCGGCGCTGTTATGAATCGTAGCCAGAGCCTCGGACAATTCTGCCATACCCACATTATTGCCCAATAAAACATGGGGGCTTTCCAAAACGGTAGTCGCCCGCTTGAGGTCAGTTATAAAATACTTCGATGCCATTCCCGTATTAAGCGCAAGAGTCGTCATTTAATTTTTATCATTTCGTTTATTTTCTTTGTAAAAAACAGGCTCAATCCCTCATATTCCAACATCAGGAGACGCAAAAAACGCTTTGTTCGCACAATAAAAATTCGTTTTGAATCGCGCTTACTATTTTCAACAATTTTTTTGAGCCCTATCCCGTGATCTCTAACGGGGCGAGCCCTTTCTTCACCTTTTCGGCGATTCTCTTTCCCATTTCATAACATGCGGCAAGCTGGGCTTCATCCGGGGCATACACCACTGAAAGCAGGGGCTCGACGATCTCGACTCCCGCGGCCGCAAGCGTATTCTGAAGAGACTGGATCGCGATGCCGGACCAACCGTAGGAACCAAAAGCACAGCCAATGCGATTTTTCGGATGAAGCCCTTTAAGCATTTCCATGAAGGATGTCATATTCGGCAGGATCCCGCTGTCATGGTTCGATGAACCGACAATAAAAGCTTTGGCATCGAGCATTTGGTGGAACACCTCCGTCCGGACGGACTGGGCCATGTCAAAGATCTCGAAGGCAACGGCTCCGCCGTCGCTGATCCCCTCAGCGATCTTTTGCGCCATCTTCGCCGTCGATCCCCACATCGTCTCGTAGACGATCACGATCTTCTTCTTGGTCGAATTTGCGGCCCAGTATTTGTACGCCTCGATCACTTTGGAAGGATCCTTCCGCCAACTGAGGCCGTGGGAGGTCGCGATCATCTTGATGGGGATGGCCATCTTCTCGATCTCCGCGAGCCGTTGGCCGATCAAGTGGCTGAAGGGCCAAAGAATCCCGGCATAATATTTCCCCGCCTCTTCCATAAGAGTCTCCTGGGGAACTTCATCATCGAAGCGCTCGCTTGTCGCGTAATGCTGGCCAAACGCGTCATTGGAAAAAAGGATCTGGTCCTCGATCAGGTAGCTCATCATGCTATCCGGCCAATGGATCATGGGAATCTCGATGAACTGGAGGGTCCGTTTGCCAAGACTGAGCCGGTCCCCGGTCTTGACGGCCTGAAAGTTGAGCTTTTGATGATAGTACCGTTCGAGACCTTGTCCGGCGCGCTCGCTTCCATAAATTTTGGCCTTCGGACAAAGCTTCACGAGCGCGGGCAAAGATCCGGAATGATCGGGCTCGATATGGTTGGCGATAATGGTATCGATCTTCTCGACCGGGAGTACGGTCCGGATCCTCTCGAACATTTCCTCCGCGAAGGGACCATAGACCGCGTCGATCAGCGTGATCTTCTCATCAAGGATCAGATAAGCGTTGTAGGTCGTGCCGCGTTTGGTGGTAAAGGTCTGCCCGTGGAAGTGATGAGCATTCCAGTCGATCGCGCCGACCCACCAGACATTCTCCGCTATAGGGATCGCCTTCATAGTTTTCCCTTTTTATCTATTTCCGAAGCGCTAACGCCTTGTCCAGCATGAGAATCGAGTTACCGGCTTTGCCGCCGATCTCAAGTTTTTGAAGGATATCCGCCACGCTGGATTCTTCTTCGACTTGTTCGGTGACAAACCACTGAAGGAAGATCTCGGTAGCGTAATCCATTTCTTTTTTGGCGAGCGCCACAAGCGCATGGATCGAGGCTGTCACTGCCTTTTCATGTTCCAGAGTTTTAACAAAAAGACTCGCAATGGAATTAAATTTTTGATCCGGCGCCGCGATCGCCTTAAGGACCAACGGGCTTCCCTGCTCCGCCAAATAATGCATGAATTTCGCGGCATGCCCGAGCTCCTCTTTAGCCTGGACCTGGAACCAACCGCCGATACCGTTCAACCCGGCCGACGCCGCATGAGCTGCCATCCCGACATAAAGATAAGCCGAATAAATCTCCTTGTTGATCTGTTCGTTGATCGCCTTTGTCATTTTTTCGCTGATCATTTTATTTCCCCTTTTTGGTTTTAGACGGATGAATCGCTACATTATCCATGACGGCGCCTGCGTGGGCGCTCAGAACATGACGGGCATATCTCCCAAGCCAACCTCCTGTGACCTTCGGCGTGAACGGCTTGAGTTTGGAGAACCGTCGCTTGATCTCCTTGGCGGAAAGCTCGACATTCAGGGCCCTTTTTGCGGCGTCGATCTTGATCGTGTCGCCGTTCTTGAGGATCGCGATCGGACCGCCTGAAGCGGCTTCCGGCGAAATGTGTCCGATGCAGAGACCACGAGTCCCTCCGGAAAAACGGCCGTCTGTGATAAGTGCCGCTTTGATGCCGCGGCCTTTCAGAGCCGAGGTCGGCGAAAGCATTTCCTGCATCCCCGGCCCGCCCTTCGGACCTTCATAACGGATCACCACGACATCCCCATCCACGACTTTGCCTTTCAGGATCGCCTCAAGCGCGCTTTCCTGGGA
>CAZGCC010000057.1:6590-10116 GCA_964524195.1 uncultured bacterium
TCGCTCGACCCGTGAACTGCATCATTTCTTTATCCACGCCCGCTGTCTTCACCACCGCGCCTTCCGGAGCGATGTTCCCGTAAAGAATGGCCAAACCACCCTCTTTAGAAAAAACCTTCTCTCCCGTACGAATGATATCGCCATCCGCGTCCGGGGCTTTCTCGACCATATCCTTCAAGATCCCGGTACAAGTTTTAAGGTCGAGTTTCAAAGGCGCTCTTCCGTCTTGCCCGACCGCTTTAAGGATCGCGGCGATCCCGCCCACACGGTCCACATCTTCAATATGGATGTCCGGCCGTGACGGAGAGACCTTGCAAAAGGTGGGTGTTAATTTAGCAAGCTTGTTGATCCGTTCCAGCGGATAGGGAATACCGGCTTCGCAGGCAAGCGCCAGCGTATGAAGCACGGTGTTGCTGGAGCCCCCCATCGCGAGATCCAGGATGAATGCATTATCGATCGCTTCCCGGGTCACAATATCAAGCGGCCGGACATTATTTTTCAGGACATATTCCAGCGTATCCGCCGCGCGCTCCACAAGCCGGATGCGTTCAGGATTAATAGCCCAAGTCATTTTCCCTTGATCGGTCCACACCGCCGCCGGGATCGTCCCATTCCCGGGCTGCGCCAAACCGATCGCTTCTGCCAAGCAATTCATGGAATTGGCGGTGAACATCCCGGCACAACTACCGCAGGTGCGGCATGCGGTACCCGCGAGATCCTCAAGCTGTCCCGCCGGCATCTTGCCTGCCGCTTCGCTCCCCACGCCTTCAAAAACCGTAATAAGGTCTGTTTTTTTCTGCCCCGCGAGCATCGGGCCGCCACTGACATAAACGGAGGGAATGTTGAGCCGAACCATCGCATTCAGCATCCCCGGGATAATCTTGTCGCAATTCCCGATCCCGATCCAGCCGTCACAGGGATGCGCCCCCACGATGCTTTCGATCTGGTCGGCGATCAATTCGCGGGAAGGCAGCGAATATTTCATGCCAAAATGCCCCATCGCGATGCCGTCGCAGATCGCCGCTCCGATATTGGCGTACCAGACATTGTAGCCTTTGGACTTAAGCACCTGGACGAGCTTCTCGCCCAACACATTCAAGTGAACATGCCCCGGGATATGCGTGGTATAAGAATTAATGACGGTCACGAACTTTTTTTGGCGGTCCGAGATCTTACTCAGCACGCCCGTTGCCATCATCAGCGACGCGGCCGGGAGCATATGCATCCCCTCGCCCACCACGCGGCTTCCGTGTTTTTGTATCGCCTCGATCCCGGAGTTCACAGCCTTTCTCATCTTGTCCCCCATTATTTCACGGTTACTTTAGCGTTTGCCGTATATTGAAGCATCGCGTCCACCGCCGCTTTCGCTTTTAGACGGATGTCCACGGGCACGCTGACGACGAATTGCATTTTTGCCAGAGAATCTTTGACATTCTTGAGCGTGGTCATCTTCATCATCGGACAGATCAGGTAATCCGACGCCGGATGAAATTTCTTGTCCGGGTTTTCTTTTTGCAAACGGTGGAGCAACCCCACTTCGGTCCCCACGATAAAGGAAGTTCCCGCGGACTGCGTCTTGACGAACTTCAGCATCCCCGAGGTGCTCCCCACAAAATCGGCAAGCTCCAGGGTCTCGGGCTTGCATTCCGGATGCATGATCACCTGCGCCTCCGGCCATTTCTTGCGGGCAGCGGCAACGGCAAAAGTCGAGAGAAGGGCGTGAGTCGGGCAACAACCATTCCATAAAATGACCTTGCGGCCGGTTTTTTTCGCAGCATAGTGTCCGAGGTTGTAATCGGAAACAAAAAGGATCGGACGATTCCCTTCGATCGATTCGACGATCTGGATCGCGTTTGCGGAAGTGCAGCAGATATCGGTCTCCGCCTTGACCTCTGCAGAACTGTTCACATAGGTCACGACCACAGCATCCGGATGTTTCTTTTTTGCCTTGCGAACTTCCTGGGCCGTCGCGTAATCTGCCAGCGTACAGCCGGCCTCAAGGACGGGCAAAAGCACGGTCTTCTCGGGAGAAAGAAGCGCGGCCGTTTCTCCCATGAATTGAACGCCGCAGAATACGATCACCTTGGCCGAAGTTTTGGCCGCGATCATGCTGAGCTCAAGCGAGTCTCCGGTGTAATCAGCAAGGTCCTGGATCTCGGGAGGCTGATAGTTGTGGGCAAGGATCACTGCCTCCCGTTCTTTCTTGAGAAGGGCGATCTGCTCTATCAGGTCTTTGGCCGGTATTTCGCTATGAAGGTCTGTCATGGTCTGCCACTCCGAAGGTTGCTAGTGTACTTTTTTTTCCGTTCCCGCGCAACGAACTAGTCGGGTTCTTTGCCCCGCCGCCGCTCGGTCGCCTCCCGGCAGAACGGCTTGCTTTTACTCCTTTTTTCTTCATAAATACTGCGGATCTTCGCCGTGCTTCCACAAACATTGCGAAAAATGGTTGTTATTTCGGCAATTTCTTCAGGCGTGAGCGGTTTGGCCGCGGAAAAGCGAAGAGGCGTATTGATCTCGATCTCATCGGAACCGATCTTAAACGCGGCTTTTGCGATATCCTCGGCATACTGTTTATTTCCCGCCACGAACATGATCTGCAGTACCAGGCGTCCTTGATAGACCTTTCTGAAAACCTGAAGCCCCGTCGCGATCCCTTCCCAAGTGACCGCATCGGCAGGCTGATTGACACTTCGCAGAGAATCCGTCGAAAAAGCATCCATTTTCGCTTCCACAAGATCCGCAAGAGCGAGATCTTCCTGGACATCCTTGCGATCGATCAGCGAAGCGTTCGTGATCACGGCGATCTTTTCGGCGCGGACGCACCGGACGGCACGGATCATTTCTCCGAGATTCTTGGCGAGGGTCGGCTCCCCGTTACCCGCAAAAGTAATATAGTCGATCTCCACTTCAGGCAAAGAACGAAGCTCGTGGATCAGGGACTGGGTCGGAACAAAGATCTCACGGTTGCGAGGAAACACTTCGGTCTTCCCCGCCTGGCAATACACGCAATCGAAAGTGCAGGTCTTCTGGATCGTAGAGACAGGATCGATCCCCAGAGAGCGGCCAAGCCGCCACGAGAAAACCGGCCCGTAAATATACTTGTATCGAGATTGTTCCGTCATGTGATCCTTCAGTCGATGAGGAGGAAGAACAAAACCCCCGCCGCGTTTACCGCGCGGAGGTTTTACGCATTGCACGAATGCTATTTAACCACGGAATCCATATTCCACCAAACGGATTCCCACCCCGGGCGCCTTCGAAAGTCGACCGGGTTTCAGGATCAAGCCTTGGCCGGCTCCAGGATCGCGGCAAGATCTTCCTTGGCCGTCGTCACGGGCTTGATGCTGAATTTCTCAACCAGCACCTTCAGCACATTCGGGCTCACGAAAGCCGGAAGAGAAGGCCCGAGACGGATATTCTGGATCCCAAGCGCGAGCAGGGTCAGAAGGATGCAAACGGCCTTTTGCTCATACCAGGAAAGGATCATGGAAAGCGGCAGATCATTCACGCCGCAGCCAAACGCCTT
>CAZGCC010000058.1:0-1261 GCA_964524195.1 uncultured bacterium
TTCCACCGGGCATAGACAAATTTCCCGACAGGCGCATTGGCTCCCAGAAGAAGAGCGGCCGGATTCTTTCCGGAACGGTCAAAAGTGACCTCGAGTTCCGGCGTCGCAAGCCCGTACTCTTCCCATTCCTTTTCAGCCTGCAAGCGGGGGTATTTAGACGCCATACGGATGACCGCCAGAAATCCCTCCACCATCCTCCCCTCTGCAGGATAACGAACCGGAGCTTCTAAAGCCCAGGCTCCGTTGGTCCTCTTGAGCGTGATCTGTATTTTCTGGGCATGATCGATCAACTCCACCCGTTCGATCCTATCCTCTTGGGTGATCACGACATTCCGGTTCACTTCATCCGGAGTAATTGTGAGCGCTTGTTTGGCGAGACGCGCCTGATAAACATAAACCACAGCCACGGCCACAAAGAGAAGGATGAAAACAATCGTCCGGAGGATCTTCATGCGGTCCGGGAACGGATCACGAGATAAGTCCCGCCAAGAATAAAGAATGTAAGAGGATAAACTCCCAGCAAAAAGATCATCAGTCTGGTCCGTCGCGAGACATCGAGCAAAAGGGGTTTGAACCGGAGATCGGGGCGTTTCACATCCATAAATCGGTCGTCGTTCGCAAGCCAACGGACCATATTAAGCCCCAGTTCTTTGTTTCCGGAAAGCACCAAATATCCATTCGTGAGAAAATCTCCATCCCCCACGACGATCATCCGCCCTTCCACGGAAGATCTCTTCCCATCCCCCGTTTCCGATTCCTGCCTGTCTTTTTTCTCAACGGCCACCGCGACCGGCAACGGTCCCGCGATGTCCGTTTTCATATCAAATGTCGCATCTCCGTTCTCCAGCCCGGGAAGATCCGTTTCCGCCCAACTTCCGTCGCTGGTCATAGCCAGCGGCGTCACTTCAAGCCCCCCCACGGTATCCGTTGAGGGCTGAACCGTCCGCACCAGGGGGAAAAAGGTCGCCTGCTTCAAGTTCTTTGTCGCCGGATGCGTCACCAAATAGCGGCTGACAAGCGGCATCAAAAAGTCCCCGCCCACCATGCGGCTGACCTTGTCCACGACCACATTTTCCCCGAGCACCACTCCGTATTTTTTTGTAAATTCCATAAACGCGTTCCCTTTGCCGGGATCCATCGGATCGATCAAAAGCAGCACTCCCTTTCCTTTTTGGAAGGCCTTGTCCAGATCCCCGAATTCCTCTACCGTAAGATCCCAACGGGGCCCGCCTACCACCACCACATGGCAAGTATCAGGCAC
>CAZGCC010000058.1:1271-9575 GCA_964524195.1 uncultured bacterium
TCCCGTGGACTTTGGCGTTATACCCCTGAAGCGTGTCCCGGAAACGCGAATACCCGCCCGATTGATCATCGTCCAGCACCACCTCGCCATGCCCCGTCACGAAACAAACATCGAGATTTTTAGGATAAAGCAGGCGTAAAAAAGCGTTCGTAAAGCCCTCTTCGGTGGGACCGATCAATCGCTCCTCCCGGTCCCCGGAGCGAAAGATCACCGTTTTGGCGTCGGTGACATTGAACTTGCGGGCAAGCTGGGGACGGCGGTTGGGGTCATAGAAATCGTAATGAAAATCCGGATGGTGCCGCCGGCATTCTTTAAGAAAAACTTCGAGCCCTGGTTTGGCGGGATCCTCCTGTTGAAAGAAAAGGAGCATATCGATACTGCGTCCCTTCAGATCCCGCAAGATCCCGGTCGTCGCCTTGGGAAGAGAGTAAACCTTATCTTGGGTCAAATCCCACCGGTCATGGAACGGTTGTATCACCACATAGACTAGCGTAAAGGTCGCTAAAAGGATCGCGGCCTCGAACAGAAGCTGGAATTTCAGAAGGAACTGGCGCATCAATTTTTCCAATTTCTTGTTTCGATGGAGCGAAGGGTAAGGAAAAGAAAATAGAAGAAAAAGAACCCGAAATAGACCAGGTCCTGAACATCCAGGATCCCGAGCGTGAAATTTTTGTAGTGGGCCAGCGGCGAAAGCTCTGAAAAGATCCGCGCCCACGGACCGCTCGCGACATCGTCCACCCAGTCAAAGATCCAGAAAACAAGAAGGACGCTAAAAGAACCTAAAGCGCTTACGATCGGGCTTTTAGTCAGGCTTGAAATGAAAACACCGGCCGCAAGGTAAGCCGAGCCCAAAAGGCCAAACCCGAGGAATCCCAAAAGCACCGGTCCCCAGTCGAATTCGCCGCCGATCCAGCGGAATATCGCCAGATATCCCGAAAGAGGGAGAAGCAACGCGCAAAAAAAACAAAGGATCCCCAGCTGCTTGCCGGCCACGATCTCAAAATCGGACAAAGGATAAGTGAAGAGAAGCTCGAGGGTCTCCTGCCTTTTTTCTTCCGCGAATGAACGCATCGTCAGGATCGGCACCAGAAAAAGAAGCATGATGCTCAGGTTGGTAAAAAAAGACCCGAAGATGAATTGCGTCTGGTTGATCCCTGAAAAATTCGAGAGCCCGTACTGCTGGGGATTCATGGAGATCTTGGTGTAACTTAAAACAAGGATCACAAAAAAGATCCCCGAGGCTAAGAAGAAAAGCACTGCCATCATCACACCCAGCCAGGAATGAAAGCAGCCGCTGAATTCCTTCCGTGCGATCGCCAGAACCTTGGTCATGAGAATCGCCTCCCAAGCTTTCCCTCTTTCAGGAGTTCGAGAAAAATATCCTCTAGCGAAAGCTGCTGGCGCTGGATCTCCAGAAGCGGAATACCATGATCAGCGAAAAGCCTCATGACCCGGGGGCGAAAATCCTCATCCTTCGAAGTTTCAAAAGAAATAAAAGCTTCGCCTCTGACCGCTTCCTCAGTTTTCAGATTTTCGATCCCGGGGATCGAATTCAAGGCGGCGAGCGCGCGGGCTTGATCTCTTTTATCCTTGATCTTGATATGGATCGCTTCGCGGTCTTTCAGACAAGCCGCCAGCTCATCCACCGTCCCGCTTGCCAGGATCTCTCCCTGATTGATCATCATGACACGATTGCAAAGCATTGAAACTTCCGGAAGAATATGAGTGGAAAGGATCACGGCGCGGTTTTGTCCGAGCGCCCGGACCAGATCCCGGATCTCCCGGATTTGCGTCGGATCGAGCCCCGTGGTCGGTTCATCCAGCACCAGAACCGAAGGATCTCCCATCAAGGCTTGGGCGAGTCCGACGCGCTGGCGGTAGCCTTTGGAAAGCCTTCCGATCAAACGGTGACCAACCTCGAGCAATCCGCAAAACGCCATCTTGACCCGGATATGCCCTTTGAGTTCGTGCGCTGGAACGCCTTTAAGCTTCGCCACGAACCGGAGGTATTCGATCACACGCATATCCGGATAAAGGCTCACCGTTTCAGGAAGATAACCGATGGTCTTCTTGGCTTTGTGGGGATTTTTTGACATATCGATACCGCCGGCAAAAACACGGCCGCTTGTGGGAGGAAAAAATCCGGAAAGGATACGCATGGCTGTGGTCTTACCAGCCCCATTCGGCCCGAGAAAACCTACGATCTCCCCTTCCTTCACTTCAAAAGACACATCCTGGAGAGCCTGAAAATTCCTGTATCGCTTCGAGACATTTTCAAACTTGATGAGCGTGGCGGGATCGTGGCTATGCATAAAAAGGGACTATATTTTTTCGATCTTTGCGAATTTCCGTTTACCGCATTGCAGGACAAAAGGAGCTCCCACCGTAATAACCGCTTTCGGGTCCGTGATCTTCTCATGACCGATCTTCACCCCTCCCTGCTCCATGAGGCGACGGGCCTCCGACTTGCTGGTGACAAGCCTTGCCTCGACCAGGAGGCTCACGATATCGATCGTCGCATGACGGATCTTGACAGCAGGGATCTCATCCGGAACGCCTTTGTTCTTGAAGATCTCATCGAACTCCTCGCGCGCTTTTTTTGCATCTCCTTCAGAATGGAAAAGCGACACGATCCGTTCGGCCAGCTTTGCTTTGGCCTCTCGGAGGTGCAATTCCCCGTTTTTCATCCCGGCCAAAACAGCATCGATCTCGCGTTTGGGAAGCGCAGCCGTGTAGCGATAATACCGCTCCATCATCGCATCGGGGATCGACATGATCTTCCCGAACATTTCCCGTGGCGGATCGTTCAGCGCAATATGGTTGTTGAGGCTCTTTGACATTTTCTGGACCCCGTCGAGTCCTTCGATCAAAGGAAGCGTCATCACGATCTGCGGATCCTGTCCGTCCGCTTTCTGGAGTTCCCGGCCCACCAAAAGATTGAATGTCTGGTCCGTTCCGCCGATCTCAACATCGGATTCGATCTCCACAGAATCATGCCCTTGGAGAAGCGGATAGAGAAATTCCACTAAAGCGATCGGCTGGCCGGCCTTATACCGTTTTGAGAAATCGTCTCGTTCCAGGATCCGCGCGACGGTATACTGAGCCGTCAGCTTCAGAAAATCCTCCGGACGCATTTGCCCCAGCCACTCGGAATTAAAACGAACCTCGGTCTTCTTTTTGTCCAGAATTCGGAACACCTGCTCCTGATAAGTTCTGGCGTTCGCCTGGACCTGCTCTTCGGTCAGCATGGGCCGTGTTTCGGATTTCCCGGAAGGATCGCCAATACGGGCTGTGAAGTCACCGATAATGAAGACGACGGTATGCCCCAGATCCTGCAGCGAACGAAGCTTACGGAGCGGAACGGTGTGCCCAAGATGAAGGTCCGGAGCCGAGGGATCCGCGCCGTATTTGATGCGAAGAGGTTGTTTCTTTTTGATCGAGGCTTCGAGCTTGAGGACAAGCTCCTTCTCGGAAATAAGCTCAACGAGATTCTCTTTAAAAACTTCCAGCTGTTCTATGACGGATGGAAACATTCTCTAAGTCCCAGTTTGGAAAAGAGTTACAAGATGGGGGTATTCTATCGGGGAAAGCGAAAAGTGAGAAGTGAAAACTCGCAGAGATACGAGCTCCACACTTCATACTGGCAGTTCTGCGCTGCCTTAAGCGGAAGTTGCGGTAGCCCTTTCCTGAGCAAGGAAGCTCTGTACGAGCAAGAGGATATTCTCGAAAACAAAACCACCTTGGGCCTTCTTAAGACCTCCAAGCTGGCGTGTATTGAATTCCTTGAGGAGTCTCTCCTGATCGGCCGGATCAGCACCCTTGAGTTGGCTTGCCAGCATTTTCATGCGGCCGAAAAGCGCCCTTAATATGAGCGTGGCATTCTCCTTAGCCAAACGGTTTTTAAAAGCAAAATTCGCGCCTTCGTTGAGACCGACAAGCATATCCTCTGAAGAAAGAAGCGTTACCATCTCCTTGTGACTTTCCGTAAGCTGATTGATCGTAGCTGCCTGGCTACCTTCTAACGGCTTGACCGCGATAACCTCACTTAAAAGACGCTCGATCCCGGCCCGATTCGCCCTTTCGGAAGGTTCAAGCCCTGAATTTCTATTCTCCAGGATCGCAGCAATTTGCCCAATGATCCCGGCATCTCCTGCTGTCAAGATCGGTTTTTCTTCCATGGAGCCTGCGGCGGGCTCATTGGCCTGAAGCATGTCATAAAATCCGCGGCCGTCATGCTGAGCGAAAATTACAAGAAAGTCAGGGTCCATGAATACGGTGCCCTCATTGCCGCTTGAGAAAACCGTATCCCCTCTGGATGCTTGCAAAGCAACCGGCCCGCTAACGCTCAACAGCCTGAGACGCTCCAACTCTTCAGAATTCAATTGATCTTCAAGCAAGATCCTGTCTTCCGCGTTCGCAAGAGGAACACCGCTCAATCGTTCGATCGCAAGTCTGCCCAGCATCCCGGCCGCTCGCAGCGCATTCACGATATACCTTGAAACGATCCCGTTGCGGAACTTTTGGGTGACGACCTCAAGAAATTCAAAATCCCGGTATACATCACGAATATCTTTCACCCTTTCAGCGGCCTGAGAATCGTCCAGCGCCACCCCCCCCATCGGACCTTCGCCCCTCACTTCGGAACGCTCCTGAGAAGACAGAATGAAGTTATTGTGATCGTTAATTTTTTGTTTGACCCATTCAGCGTTTGAAACAAGGGTGTCGCCCATCCCGGGAGTAATGACAAGAAGATCCATGCTGGCGCGGATCGAAGCCGCCTTGTCAGTCTCGCCGTTTTTGTGATATTGCAGATAGAGCGCAAACATTTTCTCCTTGCCGTCTCTGATCAATGCCTTTACATTTTCGTCTGAGAATCTCCTCGCTATTACTGAAGATATTACATCATCCTCCGGCCGAGAAGAACTTGCTCTCAAAAAAGCGCCCGCATAAGATTCCCTGCTTCCGGAACGAGAAGCTTCTCTCTTGTCCCCTTTAAAAGTATCAGGATAAAACTCAAGCCTTTGGATCAGAGAGCTCCGGTTGTGGATATTTGCATACCATTCAGCACCATCCAGGCCCGGATCCGTAGCAAGCAACCCTCGTTCGATCGCTGCGGCAACCCATGCGGGCAATTGATCGAACGACGAAGCCTTCTTCAAAGTCTCCAAAACATACTCCTCCCACTCGGGATCTTCCTGAGATAACGCTTGCACAACTCGATTAACAATATCCTCCGGTGCAATTCGATTTTCCGAACGCGATCCGATAAAAGCCTGAAGCCGGGCATTCGGAACAGCAGCGGGAACTGGCATGAATGTTTTTTTATCCACAGAACTTGAAGCGGATTCTTTCAATGTCTTATTATTCGAGACATTATCAATGAAAGACGGTAATCTCGTTTCTCCGTTGTTGGCAGAGAATTTTATTAAATTTTCGGCCGCTGTCGCATAGCTTCTTGGACGCTCTAAGGTGGGAATGCTGTAAGGCGCCGAAAACCATTGGTGCGCAGTCCTGGCGCCAGCAACGATCGCGCTCGCCAGACTCCCTGCAGCCAGAAATAAAACCCATTCCTTGATCGTAAGAGGAATATCGGTCCACCAGCCAAGCATGGTCGTGGCGATAAATCCAGCCGTCATGGTAAGAAAAACTCCTTTAAAAAATCCTTCCGCAAAAATCTTCCCAATCCCCCGTGCTTCGGAACGGGCAACGGAATGGGCCGACACACTGGACAGGCCCTGATTTCGGACCACATTTGTGGCCTTTTGATCTTGTCCCCGATTTTCTGAACGGGCGCTGGATTTTTCGAATAAGCGGATCTGATCCCGAACCCAAAGGGCACTACGGTAGAGGTTGGAGTGGCCAGGTTCATTTTGAAGGTATGAATTCATCAAGCTTCGAATCAGAAACGCACGATCCAGGTGACCAGCGCCCAGAAGTTCATGGTACTTTTCAACGACCAGATCGGCGCGGTTTTCCACTTCGAGCATTTTTTGAATTTCCTGAAGAACGCCCTTCTCAAGATACAACCACTGCCCATCCTCAAGAACAAAAGTCACAGAATGATCGAAGACCTGGCCCTCTTCGATCACAACGCGGCCTCGTCCTTTAAGATGAATAAAAACGGATATGTTTTCCAAGATCCTGACACCTTCTCCCACCTTCACCAATGTATCGGGATGCAAAGGTTCCTCCAGGCCGATAACAAGTGCGGCATTATTTTCCAAGCCCAATCGGGCCCCAAGCACGGTGTTGGCCCCGGAAACATTCAAAACGGCTGCTTTCCCAAGCGAGGCGTATCTCCCGACACTTGAGTTCTGCCATCCCGATTGATCCAGAAGAGGCTTACTGTCCTCAAACTGTACGATTGCTCCCTGCTCTATATCCCAATTGTAAATGCTCCGCAATGTCACCAGAGTGTAATGGTTCAGAGCCTCGATTATGTTTTGCATTATCCGTTCCGAGCGATAGTTCGATGCGTCCTTTTGAACTTCGAAAAGCTTCTCGTTAAGCCCCAGGATACCCGACGGAAATAGCGAAGCCTCCTGCAGGTATCTTAATATGTCATTCGTAAGGATCTTGTTCCCCTCATAAGTTTCGAGGGTGATCCACAACTCCTTGCTCGTCACGGCACGCTTGAGATTACTTTCAAGATCTTGGCGTGCTGTTTCCACTTCCTTGTCGGATTTGCTCCAGCTCTTAGTGGAAAGAAAACGGAGTTTTTCCAATTCGCTCATGCGATCCTCTGTAGACAGCAAAGAATATTTATCGATATCGAGGTTCCTTGCACCACGAACCCCGACAGCCTGGATTTTCATTTCAGGCCCTGCCAAGCCGGTAGATTGCCACATATTGGTCTCTCTCTTCACCGAGACCGCGGGGCTCACTTTTGAAGGCTTTTCGTCGAGAATACTTGGAAATCTTGCCCGACCCCGCTCGGCAATTTTTTCACGCTCAGCGGATGACGCGACGCGCAACTCCTGAATGAATTCTTCATCGGTCTGGCTATCTTTTTTATAAAGATTGATCACATATCGCGTGGTCATGAGAGCAACGGCATCATTGAACCAAAAAGAGTCAGTTGGCTTGATATTAGTTCCTTTGATCTTATTGGTCTTTTCAATGTTGGGATCTTCGGCCAACTGGTGTGCGCCGTTATCGGTCATAACAATCAGACTACCCCCTTTTTGTCCGGGAGAACGCGGAGATACTTCGGGTTGAAAATCCAAACCCTTGTCCAGGAAAAGCCCTAAAGTACGAAGCCAGACCCGGTCAAACTTCGCCGCATAGTTGTCTACATTCTTGACTGAGATCCATTTTTTCCCTTCGTCAAAAACATGCAACAATTCTCCGGTCGCGATCAGCTGGTGCAGAAATTCCCCATGGCCAAGGGGCTGCCGATCTCCTTCCAGGATTACGGCGTCCTGTTTTCCAGCCGCCAGATCCTTCTGAACCTCCTGTGAAATAGCTAAAGCGGCGCGATAGCTCTCTTCAGAGGCAAATTTCCCCTTCTTCCATAAATCTTCGACTTTTTCGGGCGGCGCCACGAAAATAGCTCCCAAAGGCTGGAGAAACATTCGGATTTTCCCCCTTTCCAGCCCGTAATAGCCTGCCTTTTCCAGAAGGTCCTTATGTTCCCGTTGATATTCTTCATTGGTCATAAGTCCGATCTCGTTGTCCCAAACACGGCTTGGTAGACCCGCCTGTTTCGCCTCCCTGTCGATAAGCTTAAAAAGCCTCGACACATTCTTTCCGAACGCATCCAAATATGTAATCACACGGCCCTGTTCATCGAATCCGATCGGGACTGCAGCTTTTGACTTCATATCCTGGTCGCCAACAAGCTTTTTCACTTCCGCGGGAGCTTCTTTCACATTCATCCGCGAACTTGCCCCCGCAATAAGCATAGAAATATATCCCTCCCCCTTACTGAGAGATTCAACCGCTAATCGCTCGAGACGCAAAGCTTCTGCGGGAGGGACCTCGCTAATATCAGTAACATCATTTTGGTGACTTGGACGGAAAGGGCGTTCGATCGGGGTCGTCGCGAGGGTTCCCTGCCAGTAACGCACTCCTGTTTGAATTTCCCCCTCCGTAGCTCTGGTTTCCGCCCGCCCGCTCATGCCGGAACGGGACCCATCTTCAACGGCAAGAGAAGCTTGAGAGATCGCCTCGAGCGGAGAGGCCGCCACCTTGTTCGTCACGCCATCAATGCTCTCAAGCAACTTCGCCCAGCTAAACGACTTCGTCAAAAAACCTTTTGCCCCCAAGTCAAGGCTTCTTCCCTCTTCCGAAGACCGTGTTGTC
>CAZGCC010000059.1:0-1212 GCA_964524195.1 uncultured bacterium
CCATTTGTCCGCACGGTTATAACTGCATTAAGAAAGATTACCCCAATTTCGGCGGCAACTTTGAAGTTTACCATCATACCGAAATTATTGCCGATTTAATTGCCAACGGTAAGATTAAGTTTACGAATTCTCTGGATGGAACATTCACTTATCATGACTCCTGCTTCCTCGGACGTTATAATGAGGTTTACGCTCAGCCACGCAGTATTTTGAAGGCTATTCCTGGCTTGAAACTCGCTGAAATGGAAAGAAATCTCTCCAAGAGTTTCTGTTGTGGCGCTGGCGGAGCCAGAATGTGGATGGAGGAGCACGGCGATCGAATCAACAATGCGCGTACCGACCAGGCTGCGGCAACAAATGCCGGCACAGTAGCAGTTGGCTGTCCATTCTGCCTGACTATGTTTTCCGATGGAATCAAAGACAGGCAGCTTTCAGAAAAAATGGTTGCGCTGGATATTGCTGAAATCGTTGCCAAGTCGATGGGTATTGAAGAAGTTAAAGCTCCCGTGGATGTTTGCGCGACATAAAATAGCAAGATGAGGACAAATTAATAACAAATAAAAAAGCCCGCTCTGAAAAAGAGTGGGCTTTTTTTATGGCATTTTTTTTAAAATTGTTTTAGTTACTAACAACTAAAGTAGTACGGGTCTTTAGACCCGTTGAGCAGGCGAACCTAACCACCTGAATAACCTAAAGGTCACTATAGGGTGACGAGAGGTTCGGACTAAATTGCCTTCTTATCCTTTGAAAGCGAAATGGGATAAGTTATAAAAAGCCTTAAAGGAGTTACCATGGATACGGAATTGATCGATCAGTTAGTCGTTAAAAACGAAAAGAAAATAATTTTTCTGATCATGGATGGTTTGGGTGGACTCCCGCAGGAAGGCGGTACAAAAACTGAACTGGAGACGGCGGTAACTCCTAATATGGATCGTCTTGCTGCTAAGGGTACATGCGGCCTTCTTGATCCGGTAGGTTTTGGTATAACTCCGGGCAGCGGCCCTGCCCATTTTGCCCTTTTCGGCTATGATCCGGTAAAATTGAATGTCGGTCGCGGTTTGCTGTCCGCTGCGGGCTTGGGTTTCCCGATGGCCGAAGGCGATCTTTATATGCGGGCCAATTTTGCGACGATTGATAAAAAAGGTTTGATAACTGATAGACGCGCCGGTCGTCTGGCAACAGAAAAAAATGAAATACTTTGCAAAAAGCTTC
>CAZGCC010000059.1:1222-1597 GCA_964524195.1 uncultured bacterium
CGATTGAATACCGCTAAAGAAGTCTTTTTTCTTACAGAGAAGGAGCATCGGGCTTTAGTTGTTTTAAGAGGGGGAAACTGGTCCGAGCAGATCACCGAAACCGATCCGCAGCAAACGGGTCTGCCACCAGCAGAGGCGAAGGCGTTAATTCCAGAGGCAGCAAATACAGCGGCAGCCGTAAATGAATTAACCGGGAAAATTATTCAAGCCCTGTCCGGAGAAGATAAGGCCAATTCCATGTTGCTTCGCGGTTATGCTCAGTATAAGCTTTTCCCAAGTATGGTTGATCGTTTCGGGCTTAATCCACTGGCTGTAGCCGGCTACCCTATGTACAAAGGAATTGCCAGGCTTTTGGGAATGGCCATCGCCCCTGAC
>CAZGCC010000059.1:1607-2957 GCA_964524195.1 uncultured bacterium
ACTATTGAAGACGAAATTAAAATGCTTGGCGAGAAGTACAAAGACTATGATTATTTCTTCGTGCATATCAAAGCCACAGACTCCCGTGGTGAAGACGGCAAATTTGATGACAAAGTAAAAGTGATTGAAAAAGTTGACTCCCTGCTGCCGCAGATTTGCGCTTTGAACCCTGACGTGCTGGTGATTACCGGAGATCACTCCACACCCGCCACCATGTCAGGACACAGTTGGCATCCAGTACCAGTCTTGCTTTCGGCAAAGAATTGCCGTCCTGACGGATCTGTAAAATTTGGTGAACGTGCCTGCCTTAGTGGTAGTTTGGGACGCATGCCCATGAAATACCTGATGGGCGTTGCTTTGGCGTATGCCGGTAAGCTACAGAAATTCGGCGCGTAAAATATCTTTTATCAAGGATAAATACATCATGTTTAATGATGTTTACCGTAATAAAAGTGTGCTCCTAACAGGGCACACGGGGTTCAAGGGGGGATGGTTGGCCCTCTGGCTCAAAGCATTGGGCGCTCGGGTATTCGGCTATGCCCTCGAACCACCCAGTTCGCCCAATCTCTGGACAGTCGCCGCCTTAGATGATCAAGTTGAGCATACGCACGGCGATATCAGGGACTATAAGAAATTGGATGCGGCATTTCAAAAATGTCAACCAGAATTCGTCTTTCATCTGGCAGCACAGCCTCTTGTTCGACTTTCCTATGAAGAACCCAAGTTGACTTTCGATACGAACGTCGGTGGGACGATAAATGTCTTGGAGGTTATTCGGCACACACCAAGTGTTCGGGTTCTTGTCAACGTGACGAGCGACAAATGTTACGATAACAGGGAATGGGTCTGGGGATATCGCGAATGCGATCCGCTTGGCGGC
Source organism: uncultured bacterium (assembly GCA_964524195.1). Taxonomy (GTDB): domain Bacteria; phylum Omnitrophota; class Omnitrophia; order Omnitrophales; family Aquincolibacteriaceae; genus Aquincolibacterium. Next base: position 2,488 of record CAZGCC010000059.1, read on the forward strand.
CATGATCCTTATAGCGCATCCAAAGGATGCGCAGAATTAATATTTCAAGCCTACCTAAAGTCCTTCTTTGCCAAAGTACCATCAGCAGGTGCTTTGCCCATAGGTGCAGCGTCAGCCCGGGCGGGCAACGTTATCGGTGGTGGAGATTGGGGCAGTGATCGTCTCCTTCCCGATTGTATCCGGGCCCTCAGTGCGAACGATCCGATATCTGTTCGCAATCCCCTTGCCATCCGTCCATGGCAACATGTTCTGGAACCACTCTGCGGATATCTCCGTCTCGGAGCCTTTTTGTGGGAAAGCCCCGAAACATATGCCGGTGCGTGGAACTTTGGCCCCGGGGGCCAAAGCCAGCTTACCGTGAAGGATGTCGTAACTCGCTTGATTTCTTTGTGGGGGCATGGTTCATGGGAAGACCGCTCCGATCCATCAGCTCCTCATGAGGCTCATTTGTTGAAGCTATGCTGCGACAA
>CAZGCC010000059.1:3040-6923 GCA_964524195.1 uncultured bacterium
TTCCTGTGGGGGTGATCATGAGTGAAACCCTGCGGTCCAAAATCCTCGATCTCGTCCGGGAGTATTATGGAGAGCGGTTTGCCCCTAAAGACTTTTTCCCGGGTAGGGATCTTGTCCATTACGCAGGGCGTGTTTTTGATGGCGAAGAATTGGTTAATCTGGTCGATGCCGGTCTGGATTTCTACCTGACGGCTAACCGATATGTCGACCGGTTCGAGAAAGATTTTGCCGCCTATCTGGGAATCAATCATGCCCTTCTTGTCAATTCTGGATCTTCGGCAAATTTAATAGCGCTGACAACCCTGACGTCGCCCTTGTTACGTGACCGCCGCCTCAAACCCGGTGATGAAGTGCTGACTTTGGCTTGCGGATTTCCGACAACCCTGAATCCGATCATCCAGAACCAACTGATCCCTGTTTTTGTCGATGTTAATCTCGGCGATTATACCGCGATTCCCGAGCGATTGGCCGAGGCAGTGACGATAAATACCAAAGCCATCATGATGGCCCACACAATGGGAGTTCCTTTTGACCTGAATGCCGTTATGGAGATTGTCCGTAAGCATCGGCTGTGGCTTATCGAGGATAATTGCGACGCACTTGGCTCCACCTACAAAGGGAGCCTGACGGGAACATTCGGACATCTGTCCACGTTCTCCTTTTATCCTGCGCACCATATCACTCTCGGCGAAGGTGGAGCTGTCGCGACAAGCGATGATGATCTGGCGAGGATCGCCTGTTCACTGCGAGACTGGGGCCGTGATTGCCAATGCAGTGGCGGCAGTAATAATGCCTGCGGCAAACGGTTTAGCCAGCAATTCGGGACATTGCCTATAGGCTATGACCATAAGTATGTATACAGCCATATCGGTTATAATCTCAAGGTCACGGAAATGCAGGCCGCCATCGGCTGTGCCCAACTTGCGAAACTGGGCCGATTTATCGAAAAACGCCGGGAAAACTTCAACAAGCTGACGAAAATTATGATGCCTTTCCAAAAGAGGCTTATTCTGCCGGAAGGGACAACCCATAGCGCCCCATCCTGGTTTGGTTTTGTTCTGACCGTTCGGGAAAACGCAGGCTTTTCCCGAAACGATCTGACTACGTTTCTGGAGGCTAACCGCATCGAAACGCGTAACCTTTTTAGCGGAAATCTATTGCGCCATCCCGCCTATGCGGATATCACCTGTAGAATACACGGGGATCTGGCCAACACGGATTTCGTCATGAATAATACTTTTTTTATCGGTGTCTATCCAGGAATGGAAGACGTCCATCTAGATCATATTCGAAATACCTTTATTAGATTCATGGAGGGAGAAAGGCTTTGATGCAGGAAAATACCACGTATCCGGTCGTGATTTTATGCGGTGGCATGGGAACCCGCCTGTCGGAACTGACAGAGATTCGTCCTAAGCCGATGATCGAAATTGGCGGACACCCCGTTCTCTGGCACATCATGAAGACTTACGCCGCCTTCGGCTTCAGGGAGTTTGTTCTGGCCCTGGGATATAAAGGAGAAGTCATTAAAGATTATTTCATCAATTATCGTTTCCGATCCCACAGCCTGACCGTGAAGCTGGGCACAGGCGATATGACAATGCACGGCGGAAAATGTGAGGATTGGACCGTCCATCTTCTGGATACGGGACTTCAAACAATGACAGGGGGGCGAATAAAGCAGGCGGCCCGATTCCTAGGCAATCGACCGTTTCTCGTGACCTACGGCGATGGCGTCTGTAACCTGAACATCCTCGACTTGATCGCCCTGCACCGTCGACAAAATAAACTAGCAACTGTCACTGCCGTAAGGCCCCCGGCCCGCTTCGGCGGCATTTCTTTTAGTGGGGAGTTGGTTGCGTCTTTTCAGGAAAAACCGCAAATTGGCGAGGGGTGGATCAATGGCGGATATTTTGTTCTTGAATCGGCCGCGGCCGACTACATCACAGACGACAATACAATATGGGAAAGGGAACCCATGGAAAAACTGGCTGCCGAAGGACAATTGTCAGCCTATCGCCATGATGACTTCTGGCAGTGCATGGACACGCTGCGCGATGTTCAGCTATTGGAGTCTCTTTGGCAAAAGGGGGAGGCTCCATGGAAAAAATGGGGTTGAGTCGTTATGGATATCCGTATTAATCAGACATCGCTGCCTGGCTGTTTCCTGATCAATCTGCCTAGACAAAAAGATCTCCGCGGATTTTTCGTCAAGCTGTTCCACGAAGATACGTTTCGGGATAATAATTTGGAGACGGATTTTCCTGAGGTTTATTATTCTCTCTCCCGTCATGGTGTTTTAAGAGGTCTTCATTTCCAGACGCCTCCCAAAGATCATGTGAAGCTCATTTATTGTCTGGAAGGTCATATCCTGGATGCAGTCGTCGATCTCCGACGCGATTCGCCGATGTACGGATGTCATGCTTCGTTTGAACTAACGGGAGATGAAGCGGCCATGCTCTACGTTCCACAAGGCCTCGCCCACGGATTCTATGTTTTAAGTGAAATAGCCATGATCCTCTACCAGACATCAACGGCTTATGCGCCGGATCACGACACGGGTATCCTCTGGAATTCCGCAGGCATCCCCTGGCCATCTGCCGCACCAGTTCTTTCGGAGCGGGATCAGTCATTTTCTCCCCTGGCCGCATTCGAAAGTCCCTTTATATTTTCAAAGCAAGAGGGTTTATCATGAAGCCGTCCCGATGTGCTTTTTTGACGGGAGCGACAGGGTTCATCGGCTCTCATCTCACCCGCCACTTAGTCGGTGAGGGATGGTCCGTCCATTGCCTTGTCCGGGAGGCATCCGATTTAACCATCTTGGATGATCTGGACGGGAAAATTCGTATCCATGTTCAAGACGATTCAATGGGGCATCTGTGCCGCATTCTCGACGAGGCAAAACCTGATGTCGTCTTCCACCTCGCATCGCTTTTTCTTGCGGAACATAAACCCGAAGATGTCCCGAACCTGGTCGAAAGCAATCTCGCCTTTCCGGCCTCCCTTCTCGAGGCGATGGTAAAATGTGGGTTGACTAATCTGGTTAATACGGGGACGTCATGGCAGTATGGTGAGACGGGCGCGGTAAGACCGGTGAACCTGTACGCCGCAACCAAACAGGCTTTTGAAGATGTCATCGACTATTATGTTGATGCGCACGGCTTGAAGGTCATAACCCTCACGCTGTATGATACATACGGACCCGGCGACACCCGCCGAAAACTGGTCAACCTTCTGTTGGCTGCCCTCCGGTCGGGAGAGCCTCTGCTCATGTCGCCCGGGGAGCAGTGTCTCGACCTGATTCATGTGGACGATGTGATCGAGGCTTACCGGAAGGCTTCTGAATTTCTTTTAACGGGCAGTGCAGAAGGCCATGAGCACTACGCCGTGACATCGGGTAACTTTTATAGCCTCAAAGACATTGTTGCCTTGTTTGAAGAAGCTGCCGGCCGGAAACTAAATATTCAGTTCGGCATGCGGCCATATCGCAGGTGTGAGGTCATGAGCCCATGGCAGGGAATGAAAGTCGTTCCCGGCTGGCATCCACAGGTGACGCTCAAAGACGGGTTTACTAATCTGATGGCGGAGGGTAAACTCGCATGACTTTCACGATCATTCTAGTCGTTTACGATCCTTATGATCGTTTCACCCATCAGCAGGCTCTTCTTCCGGCTATAGAGAGCATCTTCACCCTCGAGGGCAATATGGATATTGTCATCGTCAATAACATGGATCCCGTCGTGTCACCTTGCACATCCGCCTTTTTGAAGACGTTGCCTGATATCTATCCCCGTATCCGCCTGATCGAGCTTGATCGCAATTACGGTTGTAGCGGTGGTTTTAACAGAGGAATTCGCGCACTTACTGATCTGGGAGACATCTT
>CAZGCC010000059.1:6933-7372 GCA_964524195.1 uncultured bacterium
AAGAAAGAAGCGTGGTAATGGCGTGCCAAGGATCCATATCGGAGTTTCAGGAATGCAGAATTTGAATATTATTGCTGCGCGGATGTCGGAATACGCGGTTATTGTGGATAAGAATATTCTTCTGAAGATGGCGGCCGTATTCGAGGCGCGAAAGAAGATAGGGGCATTACATCCACTGAGTGTCTATGAGGATTTTGGTGAAGCCAATGTCAGCCGCGAATGGTCTTTTCAGGCCTTTCTCAAAGTGCTGGGTGAGACCGAGGCGAACCCAGAGCTGTTGCCAGTTGGACAGGATGAGCTCATTGCCGCCGTTCTCCGGGAGGTTGAACGTGAAAAGCCCATGGCTGTGCGGGGCCCATTGCCTCAGTTGCCTTTGACTTTTTATGCCGTGAGAAAGTCCATCTTTCTCGACCTGAAGGGTTTTAATGAGGAGTTTATC
>CAZGCC010000059.1:7382-9109 GCA_964524195.1 uncultured bacterium
GAAAGACGCCTTCGTCTTCCACCGGAGGCTATTATTTCGCATTCTCGGTCAGGCGGGAGAGAATCAACAGATACTTCTCAATGACGTCCGGGACGGAGAGGTTGTATGGAAACGTATATGGGGCAACGTTCCCCATGCTGACGTTTTTCGTGATCTACGGCATGGTAAACTTTTACATCGGAGCTTGTTGCGGCCTGTTCGGTTGTTGACCCAATCTATAAAAAAACTATGGCAACCGTAAGCTCTTAAAGCAGCAGGGTTCGTATTGGTCAGTATATATTGACAGGCAATAATATTTGAACTATGGTCTTATTAAAGGATGAACTAAACTTATGATGAATAAAAACAATGCAATTTACCGCGTAAAGAAATTTTTCAACATGATCCGAACGGGCAAGAAAGCTGCTGACGAGTTCGACTGGAAATATTACGCGGAGCTTTATCGGGATGGCCTTAAGGATGTCGAAAAGGATCATACGCTGGTTTTGAAATCCGGTGACTGCGTGTTTGAAAACGACACGTTGATTCTAAAAAAAGATATAAAGCCCTTGCATCCCAATTATCATATTATCTACGAAACCATTCTCCAGCTAAAACCGTCGTCTGTGATGGAGATTGGCTGCGGTGGTGGTGATCATCTCCACAATCTCGGTATTTTATCTCCGGATATTCGATTGCACGGATTTGATATTTCTGCAGGCCAGATCGAGTTTCTCCAAAGACGCCATCCTGAACTTAAGGCGTGGATCACCACGTATAGTATCACTATTGAACCAAGGCTGCTGGATTTGCCCGCGGTTGATATTGCCTATACCCAGGCCGTCATTATGCACATTTGCCAGAATCACTTAAATGCCCTGACCAATCTTTTCAGCGTCGCGAAAAAGCAGATCGTTTTGATGGAGAACTGGAGGCGTCATGATTTTATGAACGATATAAAAACTCTTTTTCAGGAAAAGAAACTGCCGTGGGACAAACTATATTTTTACTATCGGGAATCGCCTTTCACAAAAAAGCCGCATTTAATGATAGTTTCCTCGCAAGAGCTTCCACAATATCAAATTTTGACGGATTATAGAACTCTCAAGGATACTATAGATAAAGACTAGATGGAGATAAAATTTCTGCTATTTCTTGCTGGACATTTTGTCCCAAAGCATATCTGCTGCAGCTGCGTGTCCGGCGGCAGACCAATGGTCGTCAAAATCAAGATAAAATTTCCGCCCATCCGAAGTCTTACGGATAAAACTTTCAAAATCAATGAACGAAACTGATTGCTTGTTGCTTTGGCTAAACTCACGCAGCAACCATCTTCGGTTATCGGCCGTATCTTTTCGAACCAATATTGACTTATCGGATGTATCTAACAGATAAAGGTGGCTCTTGCCCGCATCCTTTCGCAGACGGGTCAGGCAATATAAAGCAAAATCTTTATGCTCTTTATCAAGAGTCGACTTGTATGGTGGTTCCATTGGTGGGTTGAAACTGTACCCATCGGGTGGCTTGTCTATACTTAGAGACGCGCGAATCCTTTTGCTAAATAATCTTCTGATGACGCGGGCGTGATAAGCCTTGAGGTAAGAGCTGCGGTAAAATTTGTTCCAGGACCGGTAACCAGGCTGCTGGCGCGCAACCATGGCCTGAAAATTTTTATCATCACCGGGTTGCGGATGATATTCTATGTCATACTCAGTTGCGGATATTTTTTTAGTGCCGCCTAATAGATC
>CAZGCC010000060.1:0-9064 GCA_964524195.1 uncultured bacterium
GACTCCTTCGCCAACTCCTTCAATGATTCCCCTTTGAAGACCCGGCCCTGCTCTACACCGACGAAACCGGGAGTCCTGGCGGATACGATCATCCCCTGATAAACCTCTCCCTTGGGAATAAAAAGCTCTTCTTCTGAAAATCCCGGAGCAGCCTCATCAAAAAGGCTAAAAAGATACGCGAGCCCAGAGATCGAGGATTTAATGTTCTCAACACTCGCAAAACCCTCTTCAGCATTCAGCAATGGCAAGGTATGGTTATTGACGAGATGCTGCATCAAATTCGCAATTCTTTCGCGGTTCGTAACCTGCCGCATCTCCGAACGGCCAGCCGAACCCTGCTCAAGCGCCAATGCAGCTCCCCCCTTTTTTTCATAAACCTGTACTTCAGAACGCACCCCAGGGGCTTCAGAAGCCTGCTCTTCGCTTCTCATCTCCCGGATGGATGATAATTTCTCAAACCCGCGAAGCTCAGAACGGCCTTCGGCAACACGATAATACGCATAGGCCTCGCCCATCATGTCAGCGATCATATCTGCCTGCCTCTGACTGAGAAAGGGTCCTCGGGTCTCCGTCCCTCGTGAGTTCACCAGGACCGAATCAAGGATCTCCGGATTTTTCCCGAAAAGATAATGATGAAGCGGAAGTGATCCGTACTTCCCGAAATAGACACTCCCCTGGGAGTTGCTTTTATACGCTTTAAAAACCTCCAGAGCTATTTTTCTTAAACTGATATCTTCCGGAAGCCCTGCGCGCAGGAAATCCATAAAGCGATTGGTATCGCGAAGGATCGAATCCGTCCCAGCCTCATCATTCCCGGGATAAGAGCGAAGATTTCTTATGATCCGGTCAGCGCGAAAACCTTTCGAGCTTTCGTGCCGGAGGTCCAGACGAACCTCTGACCGTGAGCGTTTCAACGCCGTGATCGCCAGAGAATTGATGGCGTCAGCGAACTCCTGCAATTTGAAAGGCTTTTGAAGTCTTTGGAAAAGAAGCCCCTGGATCTTGCTGAGATCCGGAGCATCATCCATCTCCGCAATAACTGAATCAGCCCCCGAGATCATAAGCGCTACAACATCCGAGCGTATCTCCGCAATAGAAGCGATCAATTCATCTCCATAGACCGGCGCTTCCGACCCCAGCATTCGCTGGTCCGAAACGATCAGATCGATGGGCTCCTTCCGCGCTTCCTGTTCCTTGAAAATCTTGAGAGCCTCCTTTCCGGAACTCGCCAGAAGAACCCGCTGAACTCCCGGAACCTTTTCCAGAAATTTCTCCAGCAACTCGCGGATAGAAGCTTCATCATCCACCACCAAAATCCGTTTGAAGGCCGCAAGAAAAGGCATTTTCTCAGGCCGAGGATTTTCAACTGAAAAAGTCGCGACCGTCGCCGTTGAGGTATTGATGTCGGTATCCAGCTCCGCAAATCTCAAGGCCTCTGAAGAATTTAAGAACTTTTCCCGAAAAAGGCTCTGAAAATCAGGATCGCTAAAACGCTTTTCGATCTCCCATAAAATCAGCAGCTCGCTCCCCGCATCAAAGACTGTTTGAAAATAATCAGCATCAGGGCCCTCTGCATCGAACAGGCCTGCTCTAGACACATTATCGTTCATGATCTGCAAATGGACCGAGATCATAACCGATTTATTCCGCACAAGATCATTTCTGAAATCCTCATGGTCCCGGAGAAACTCCAGGGGATCCCTCTGAAGATAACGACCCTCGCCATAATCCGTAACGATCGCGCGAAAGCGGTCCGCCAAAGTCTCGGCCGAAAAAGCTCCTAGCTCTTCTTTAAAGTTCGCAAGACTTTTTATGACCTCAACCTCCGGCCCGCCTTTTTTGGAAGACCATTCTTCCAGACCCGACATTATCGGCAACTCCCATTGATCCTCCGAAACAGCCTGGTTAAAACGCCCGGATCGCTTCGTTGTTTTTATAACACCAAGCCGCCCTGAAACGAACCGGGAGAAAGCTGCGCCAACGGAGAGCATGCCGTAATCCACCACTTCAATGGGGGTCAAACCCACGCTGTTCTCACGAAAAGGTTTCCACGGAGAACTATACCGGGCCATAACCTGAAAGTGGGTAACTCCAAGCGCCGTCAAAAGGTGGGCAAATCCCGTATCGGGGCCTATCCCCAAATCCGCAAGAGCTCCCATAATGTGCAACATCTGGTCAACCGTGAGATTTTCCGGAAGTTCGAGGATTTGCTTCTCCTTATCAGGGTGGTTCAAAAAAAGACCCTGCAATACCGCATCATAGACCTTCCCCCATCCATGATCCCTGTATCCCCCACGGCTGAAAAGCAAATAAACATGCGGGTTCTTTCGCAGTATTTCAGAGAGTCCGTCGATCCATTCTTTGGCGTTGATCAGAATCGGATTTCCAGCCGAAAAAACATTGACGAGAACGATGGGGTTATTGTCATGGAGCCTGCTTTCCGCCTCTTCATAGGTTGCGCCCCGCTTGATCCAAAGGCTCCGGAGTATCCCTATCGCCCAATCCCGTTTCACATAGTCCATACCCATCATTTCCCTGTCGATTGCCTGGAGATCAAACCCGCCATCCAGAAGACCCAAGGCCCGACAGACCCTAAGCGCCTGTTCGGAGTACAGCGCGGGCTTTCCCTTCCGGGTGAGATGGCCCAAATCCTTGGTTCCCGCGACAAGCTTCTCGGAAGCCCCGGCCTGGGCCATGAAAACGCCGCTGTTCTGAAGGGTCACATTCATTCCGGAAAAAAAGATGGGGGATTTTGACGAGGACATAGCAGAAAAACCCTCTGGCGCAATCCTCCGGAACGCAGCAAATTCCGGACTGAAGTTGAAGACGAGATCATACTGACTTGCCCCCAACCATTTTTCAAGCGGCACATGATCATGTTTCATAAAACCATCGATCATTCCCGAGGGCAGCATGGTGGGCTTAAGCAATCCACCCAGAGGCTCCAGCGGCTCTTGACGAGCTTCAACATAGCGCGGATCCACCGCAACAACGATCCGGTCCTGAAACTCCGTGCGCTGGAAAAGATTCGGATAATCGATCGCCAGGGTGATTCTCGCATTAGGGAACTTTTTCAGAAGAAGCGGCACAAAAAAATAATACAGAATAATATCTTCGCCCAGTTTTTCACGGCCAAGCCCTTTGTGTCCGACGATGAATATTTTTTTGACCTCAGAAGCATTCAACTGATCCAAAGGTCTTTCTACAATATTCTTTTCCCTTATCTCGGATCGACGGGAAAATACCTCCCCTGGGACCTCCTTCTGTGATCCTTTAGCCCCTTTGACAACAACAGCCTCTCCGAAGGCTGGAAAAGAACTTGCCGCCAGCATCCCGAAAAGCCTTGAAGTTTCGATCGCCGGCACAGAACGAATCTCCGACCGCCGGAACAAGGGTTCTTTGGCCATGGAACTATCATCTTCCAGGGTAATGTTCTTTTCCAGATCGGACATAAGCGCGTCCAATTTCGCGCGATCTGATCCTTCCAGGCTTATCGTGACTGGGGTCCCCTGAAGCAATCCTGATTCGAGAAGGTTCATAATGCTTTTCATGTCGTACTCTCTGTCACGAACAAGCAAGGTGGCCTTCTCAACCTGCTTGTCATATTTCTTGACCAGACCAACGGCTTGGGCTGCCGACCTGGAATGAAGACGGCCAAGAGGATGTATTGTGAATTTCTGAACCACCTTCTCGGCGGTCGCATCAGTAGCTTTGGCACCTTCAATCGTAACAGTCTTCAAGTCCAGGATCGAAGCAATCCCCTTAACTATCTTGGACTTTTCGGTCTTCTTCAAAACCTTCCCCCCCTTGTTAACAAAAAGCTGCGTCCGGGAAGGACGGCCTCTGATATTTTCAAACCTGAAATCCTGGATGGTAAGACCATATTGGGCCGTGAGCACCGTCAATATCGTAAGAAGCTGTCCTCTCCAATCCGAAGGGATGTAAATAGTAAGAACATCCGTTTCTTGACCATTAAGAAAGATCGAACCCTCCGAGAAAGCAGCCTCCGTTGCAGCCCCTACCCATGCATCCCGTTTGCTGATGCGTATAGGCCCTTTGTATTGTTTGTCCGCTCGAGAAAAACGGGTATCCTGCCTGGTTTTCCCTTCCAGGGCGTTCGCCAATTTATCCAGAAATCCCTTGGGAATCCTGAAAATGGAGGAGAGATCATTCATGATCTCTTTGATGTCGTCTTCCATATCCTCTTTTTCCTTGGGGAAAGACCCCAAGAACTGCATCATGGCCGGACCCAGAGGATTGTGATCGATCGATGCATGCTCCACAAAAAAACCATGCTGATACAGAACTCGGGCACCTAGAGGCAATTGCTCCGGCTGCTCCTCTCCGGAACCCATCAGAACCTCGTAGGCCTGATTGTAATGGTGCTCCAAGGGGAAAAAAGCCGTAGCGATCGTTTCCCGGTCACGATTCGCGCTAAGGAAAAGCAAGTGGCGGTAAAAAAGCAAATGCTTCAGCAAAGACTCTGCGTCCATCGTCCTCAGGTAATAAATGGATGTGCGACCGGCATAGTCTTTGAACGCTTGTTCCAGGAGGAGCGGCTCCTTGACGGTCCGCTCCAGGACCGTCTTCAGCTCAGAATTATCCCCCCCTTGCGTATGCTTCAAATAATCATCAAGAACTGTACGCCAACTCTTGGAAGAAACAAATGTCTGCAACGAGTTGAAAACATCTTCCTCTCCTTCCGAGGAAACATGGATACCTGCCTCCTTGACCGACATCTCAAGCGCATCCATATCCAGTTGGATCTCCCTCTGTCCATCCACATAAACTCTTGCCGGGATCATCGCAACGCCCGCCAAGCGGAATTTGTCCAGACTAGCCAAGGGAGATTCGACACCACGACGGGACAACATCACCCAACTTTCCGGATTCGCCTCCGAGGCGCGGATGACAAAAGCCATGACATAGAGCATGTCAAAAAGTTCCGGCGTGAACCCAGGGCTTTTCAACACTTCCATGAGCGAACTGGTTATTTCGGAATTCGACAGGAAATCGTGTTGACTCAAACTGTAATGATGATAAAGAAGCCATGAGATCCCGGTCACAGCGGCTTCATCATCGATCTCGAGTTTTTCAAGACTATCTTTCACCATCTTTCGCACATTTTCCCATGAAAAGGAGGCTTCTCCCGTCGTGCGCACCATAGTATCCAGCAAAATGCTCAAACGGAGCATGAGAGCCTGTGAAGGATTCGAGCGGATCCTTTGGAAAACATCCGCAACCCTGCCAAAAACAGGATCACTCCCTCGCGACTCAAGATGCTCAAAAACCTCCAAAGACCTCAGCGCCTGGATCTGGGCAGAATAGCGGGTCCCATCGATCAAAAAAGCGTTCCTTAATTTTTCAAAACCCGGGAAATACTGGTCCAGGAAGTGGAATGACTGCATCCTCCAGAGTGCATAGCTGATATCCCTCTCCATGGAGAGAAGATTCCTGAAAGACCGGTTGAAAGCTTCCTGACGGGATTGGGTCAACAACCTCCTCGCTTGAGGCGTTTTGGGCGGCGCTGCCAGACGGACTCCGTGCAATGCCCGTAGTGTACGATGGCTGATCAAAATCTTTTCCTGGGCCGCTATTTCAAAGATCTTAAAAATAGAATCCGGGTTCTTGGAAAAATAGTAAGGTGCGTCCTCCACATGAACATAACGCTTGGTTTCCGTCACAAACCCTTTCTCTCTCCGGAAACTCATTCCCGCGCGCTCCTGGACTTTTATCATCTGATCTTTCCCCTCCGGTCCCGGGAATACTTCAATGACCTTGCGAACGCTGTAAGACGGAGAAAAAAGACGGGAATAGAATTCATGGATCGTTCTCGTAACAGTTTCAAAGACATTCGAGGCGTTCTCATAGTATTCCTTATAAAAATCCTGAACACGCCCTGTCGCTCCTTTTGCCGAAAGCCAGGCTGGACGGCCGAACCTGTCCTCGTACTCCTTCAAAAAATCCGCGAGGATCCCGGGATACAGGATCCCCGTGTATTTCTCGGGATCCTGCCTGCTGAGCTCCTGATAAAGCTGGCGGACGCGTTCAAAATATTTGAAGGCCCGGATCAGGTTCGCCCCCTCCTGTTCAAAAATGATCTTTTCATCCACCAAAAATTCCAAAAGCCTCTGAGCCTCATCGATCGTAACGCCATCTCCAGGCTCCAGCTGCAACCCGGCCAGTTTCTCCTGATCTTTAGGATTATCCAGCAAAGCATTTATGGTCTTTTTCAAGAAAACAAAATCGCCAAAACCCCCTATACCATCCACAGGATCGATGCCAATCCGGTAAAATGCGTACTGGAAGCCATCCCCTTCATAACGCTGCTGCCATTCTTCGATGGCGACCATGACCTTGCGCACTTCTTTCAGCATGGATCCCACAAGAGCCTCGGCGGCATCCCCTGTCTGATGCTGGAGGCCATCAAACATTTTTTCAAGTTCATCAGGGTTGATCTTGTTCATCTTCTCTGAAAGAAAAACATTCTCGGAAACACGGCTTACGGACATGCTCCGGGACAAGGGAACATAGGGATATTTGCGCTTTAAATACTCGAGAAAGGGATTGAACGCATTTTCCGCTGCGACTTCTCCGCAAAAACAAAGCGATTTGCGTTTCCCGGCGGGGACCTTTTGATTCTCCTCGTCAAAGTACCTCACCATATTTTCGATCAAAGCGGCAAAGGTCGGATCCAGGCCTTTCAAAATATGGCGAAGCCACGGGTCTTCTCTTGTAGCTTCGATCTGTTTCTGCATATTATCACTGAAGGTCTTCTTCAAATTCTCGAGACTCAAGTCATTCAAGCCAACATTGAAAACATTGTTGAGCGGGTGATGATACATCTTCGAGAGATTTTCATAAGCGGCCTCCTGAGTCTCGATCAATGAGCCAAAAACGATCGAACTTTCCGAAGCCATGACAAGCTTTGACGGAAGGACAACCTTCTGATTTTTAAATTCTTCCAGTGCCAGTCTTCGGGCAAGCGGCAAAAGAACCTTCTCAACATAATCCAGGTCCTCCCGGGTCCGGACCATCGGAAAAACCACTTCCAGACGCGCGGCATCTTTGTCCAAATACTCTGCATTGGAAATAAGAAGAGCAGCCAGTTGCATAACAACCAGAAAACATCCGAACGGATTACGGTAAAGGTCAAAACCTGCTTCGCTGGAGGCATCATGGACGAGCCCCGCCTCGAGCAACTTGTCGTAAAGAGCCACATTTTTGTCAGAGCGAAGATCAAAAGTCCTGATCCTGAATTTTTTATTCCAGAGATTCCTGCGGCCAAGAGCATCACGGAATTCTTCAATGTTGACGGCGAAAGCATCCGCTACTTCAGGCGCGTTAAGAGCGGACTGCATGCCCTCGTAGATCTTTTCTGTGTCTCCAGACTTCAACGCCTCTTTCATATCATCGCTCCGGAAAACTTGGGGGATCGCAGGAACCATCCGTACCAAGGTCTTCTCCATATGCCTCGTCATCATTTCCGTTCTGTACAGTCCAACCCCAGCCCCTAGCAAAGCCCCTAATTTCCCCGGCACCGCGTTAGCATAGATCCCCCGGCTCGCCGGATCGATATCTTTGCCCCATCGGGAAACAGCGTCCCTCCAGAGCTCTTCCACAACCTCGTCTTGCGCATTTTCCTGGATCGCTTCAACCGTGGGGTTGAACAAGATCCTGGAGCGGTCTTTGGAAACAAGCGCAAAATCGGCCGTTTCTTCTCCTTCCTCGAATTTCTGGAACAGTTCCCCATAGCGTTCACTATCAATCGCAATAAGTGCGGGAGGGTTCAGATCAGCTTGCGTGATCACTTTCAAATGGCTTAAGAGGTTGGAATCGCTCTCATCGCCCGCTTTGACAAGGGCTACAATGGCCTTTAAAAGTGGCCCATAATAATTTCTCAGGTCACGATACTGGGAAGTTGTGATCGGAGAACGGATGATGATCATCACACCCTCCCGCGCCAAGACCATGCTCCCAAGGAAATCACTGCCGTCGACCCGTCCCAAGGGCGCCAGCAATTCCTGCAGCCAGAAGACCGTGTCTTCCAAACTTCTCAAAATATAAGCGTTGGCTTTGGGGTCGACCGTTTTTTTAAGAAGGTCCAGTTGGGAGGCCAAAAGCTTTTCCGCAAAAAGGCTGGCATTGCTGCGGTTTTCGTTCACCATTTTCCGGATGATGCCTTCCCGGTCCGTCTCCAGCCACCCCATCTGGGCTGAGCTCTCAATGATTATCTTTTGCATCTCAAAAACACCCCGCCGCGCCTTCGTCTTTTTGATAAGTTCAACCGCATCCCGTTTTGATCGTTCGAGATCCTCGATTTTCCTTGAGAGCGCCTCGGCCTCCCGTTTAGACTCGAGAGTTCCCTCTTGGGTCTTGTCCTCGGAACTCTTCTGCAAAGCGGCTATTCGGAAATCAACAACATTCAGGAAACCCTGGGCCCTGGACTCTTTTTCGACCTCCCCCCGGATCTGGTGATCTTTTTGGGCCAAAGCCTGCTTGACCACCCGGACAGCATCTTCGTATTGGGCCTCAGCCTCTTTCTGCTTCAAAACCTCATCGCTCGCAAGATCGTCAGGAACTAACTTTACAAGAGCATACAACTGTTGCTGAGCGACCTTATAGATATCACGGAACAATCGTGTAAGCTCTTCGGATTGCAACTTCGCGTCCGTATTGTGTTTTAGCACAATAAGGTTAATGAAGACTTCGTAAGGATTTTGGAATTTTGTCCCGTCCCGGTTTAAAAAACTACGCTCCTGCTCGAGGACCTTCCGTTTGGCCGTATGCAACCAGTGCCCCGCATCCTTCCTCAGAGAAGCCGGATAAGGTTTCCCGGTGGCAGAATCGATCAAAAACCCATCTTTCAAAAGAGAAGCCCTGATGCTCTCCACAAACTTCTCAAATTTGGGAAGTTCCATTGCCAGACTTTCGGGTGAAACGGGATAAAGGACCTCTTCGGCTTTGGGAGGCGAAAAAAACACCGGTCGTCCCCTGGATGCAGGTCCGGCTAAAACACCTTCACGGATATCAACTGGGATCTCTCTTGTCTCCGAACGGGGGG
>CAZGCC010000061.1:0-8309 GCA_964524195.1 uncultured bacterium
AAATACGGCTCAAAATCTTTTTTATTTCAGTTATGTGACCCTAACGACCGTCGGATACGGAGATGTTGTGCCGTCCAGCCGGTTAGCTGAAACCCTCGCTTTTTTGGAAGCTGTGTCGGGTCAGATCTTTCTAGCCGTTTTCATCGCTCGTTTGATGGGGTTGCACATTGCGCATTTGGTCACCCGGAAAGATGCGTCGGAATGAGAGGAATTCCGCCTTCTCAAGCTGATGCACCGGCAGGCCAAAGCGGTTACTTGGGGGTCTATGAGGAAATATGTCGTTCTGTTTTTAACGGTTTTTGTGTTGTTCTCCCAAGGCCCTTCTTTTTCCAAGCCAGCAATTGATCGTGGCCTTTTCGTATCCCTGATCCAGGACCCGCCGACTCTCTCAAGCCGCGAAGCGATCGTGCAACTTTTGGATTTTTCGAAACAAGCCAATATCAAAGTTCTTTTCGTGCAGATCTACAGGGCAAACCAGGCGTGGTTTCCCTCGAAGGTTGGGGATCCGGCGCCCTATGAGGCTGCTTTCAAAACACTCGGCGAAGATCCCTTTGCATTCCTGATCCGTGAGGCGCATCGTGCGGGGATTAAAGTCCATGCTTGGTTGAATGTCCTGAGTTTGAGCGAGAATGTGAATGCGCCTCTCCTTAAAAAATATGGACCGGATATCCTGACCCGGAATCCCGAAGAGAAAAATAGCCTCGAGGATTACAAGATCGATAATCAATATTTTCTCGAGCCGGGGGATCCGCGGGTCCGCGCCGAGCTTGGCAGTGTGGTGGGGGAGATCGTCCGGGCCTATCCCGAATTAGACGGAGTGCAGTTCGATTATATCCGCTATCCGGACAGTCATCCCCGGTATGGCTATACCAAGATCAACATGGATCGTTTTAAGCAAGCGACGGGGCTTGAAAGACCCGAAGAAGGAAGCCGGATCTGGAACGATTGGAAGCGAACCCAGGTCACAGAGTTATTGAGATCCCTTATCGGGGAAGCCCGGTCGGTTCGCCCCGGTATTCAGGTTTCCGCGACCGGTTGTATGCCCTATGTTCGCGCGCTTGATGAGTCTTTTCAAGATTGGCCGGGTTGGCTCAACGGCGGTCTTGTGGATTTTGTGACGGTCATGAATTATTCTCCAGACCTGACAGAGTATGAGCGCTGGAATGCTGTCGCAAAAAGTAAAGTGTCGGACCTTTCAAAGCTGTATTTGGGTGTGGGGGCCTACAAACTTGTTTACTCGCCTGGAACTTTCGAGAAAGAGTTCCGGTCTTGCGAGCAGTCGGGTGCGTCGCTTTGTGCTGTTTTCCATTACGGAAGCTTGCTTGAAAATCATGCGCTTGAAAGACCTTTGCTTAACGAAGGATAATGCCCGAACGGAGGAGGCCTGAATGGATCGGAACGAATTAGCCAGAAAATTTTACAAACAAGCCCGGAAAATGACGGTCGGAATGGCGATGTCTGTTTTTGCTTATGGGGCGATCGGATTCTATCTGATCGGAATGGACCAAGCCGGTCCTGCGGTCATGAGCGCCGGAGCTTACCCGCTTTTAAAATACGGCGCGCTCATGGTCGCGATACTCGTTGTTTTCGCCATGCGGTGGGTGAGCACCAGGATCCTTCGCGTCGCGCAGTCCGGTGTCTCGAACCCGGAGCGTCATCCTCAAAAACTTTTTGTGGGGATGATCGTGATGAGTTTTGGCGCGGAGGCGGCCGTACTTTTGGGTCTGATCCTCGTCTTTCTTGGCCGGCAGCCTTACGATTACATCCCGTTTGCGGTTGTTTCCCTGACCGGGTTCGCTTTCGCGTTTCCGCAGAAACAAAAATGGTCGGAGTGGCTCGGGATCGACCTTTGATCGTTGGCCGGGATCAGGTGGAGATCAGGCCTTCGAAGAGTTCTTCGGGGGTAAAGCGGCGGATATCCAGGATCGCTTGAAAGACCGGCATGTATTCCTGCAGTTGAAGTCCCGTTTCTGCGACCTTGGCGAGGTCAATCTTTCGTTCTTTTTGGTAGCTTTCGAGAAAAATATTCCGCACTTCTTGCCGCACGGTTCCTGAAAGTCGTACTGCGATAAAGCACAGGAAAAATCCGATATCCCATACCCGCTTGTCCTGCCGTCCGCAGAACTCCAGATCCGTAAAATAAACTTTTTGCTCCACCGGCACCCAGATACAATTGACGGGCTGAGTGTCGATCAATGAAAAGCCTGCGTGATGGATCCTTGCCAATCCGATCGCGGATTGCCGGATGACAGCCTCATCTCCCGCTCCAAGACTCTGTCTTTGACCGATCCGTTCCAGAATCGAATCAACGGTCTCCCCGACGATATGCTCTGTCACCATCACCTTTTCAACCGCGTCATAAGAGATGAGGCGGGGGACCGGAACGCCGAGTTCGGTGAGCTGTACCCGGCTGACCATGTCGACCGTGAAGCGCTCGTGGGTTTTTCCACCGTAAATAGAGGGAAAAGGGCTGACAAAAGCGAGGTGTTTGGCCCAGAAGCTTCCGGCTACAAGGAAGATCTTCACAAAAAACCGGATCTCTTCTCCCGATGTTTTTCGGCAATGCCAGATCTGATTAGAATTGCTGACGCCACCGGAGACGGATTCCACAGTGAGAGACTCAGGGTTTACGCCTTCGAACGCAAGCGCATGGCGCTTCAGAAAATCCCGGCAGGTCGTGATCTTTCGCCAATGAGCGACCCGGAAAAAACTCAGAACGAGCGAACCGACAAGCCAGGGGAACAGGATGACGATCCCCCCAAGGATCTTAAATGCCACTCGGGGCCGTGTTTTGAGCATGTGTCCCGCAAATCGCGACCGGAATGCGGCGAATCTTTGCCTCAATTTTTCCCGGCGAGTTGTTGTCATGATCTTTTGCTTTCTTCCCCGGAAAGGATTCCGGCGTGGCCTTGAATTTAAAGAAAATACGGGAATATTATAGCTCTGGGAGGTTGCTTTACAATCAGGAACTCGGTGAAAAGAAGTCGGGATAAAGTTCAAATAAAATTTGACAAACCGGCGCCAATAGGGCATATTCCCTCTTAGTAAGAAAGAGGTAGAACATGTTGTGTGCCGCAAGGTCGAATGTTTGCCTTGCGGTTTTTTGTTTTCACCTCGTTTTAGAACCCTCGGAAGGGGATAACAAAGCGGGCTAGTTCCAACTGAACCAGGTTGAAGTTTTTACCGTAGTGAAGGTTGAACTTGTCATGCGATACAATAAAAGGAGCAACATCAACCATGGTACAAGGTAAAGTGAAGTGGTTTAACAACTCAAAGGGCTATGGATTCATCTCCCGTGAGGGTGGTGCTGATGTTTTCGTGCATCACACCGCGATCCAGGGCGAAGGGTACAAGTCTTTGGAAGAAGGCCAAGCGGTTGAATTTGAAGTGACCCGCGGTCCCAAGGGCGAACAAGCCTCGAATGTTGTGAAGATCTAAGACCACAACTGGAACTGGAAAACCCCCGTTGGCTTCGGCCAGCGGGGGTTTTTTTGTGTCCTCCCGCGGCCAAGAGCTGCAGGAGTTTCGGGCGGATGCTTTTTTACTAATTTTTTAAAGAGTATTGTCGTAGAATAAACACCAGCCGCAACACTGCCAACATTCAATCAGGAGGTGTTTTATGATATCTTTGTGGATTTTTTTGGCGCTTATTGTGGTAGTTGTTCTGAGTGTCATCGGTATTTACAATGGGCTTATTACGCTTCGAAACAGATACAAGAATGCTTTTGCCCAGATCGATGTTCAGCTTAAACGGCGTTACGATCTCATCCCGAGTTTAGTGGAAACAGCCAAAGGTTATCTCAAACATGAACGCGGCACGCTCGAAGCGGTGATCCAGGCTCGCAATCAGGCCGTGACCGCCGCAGGAAAAGCAGCGGTGCTGCCTGGGGATCCTCAGGCAATGGGAAATTTGAAGTCTGCGGAAGCCGGGTTAAGCGGCGCTCTAGGGAAACTGTTCGCGCTTGCAGAGGCGTACCCGGATCTTAAAGCAAATCAAACCATGTTGTCGCTTATGGAAGAATTAACTTCCACAGAGAACAAGATCTCATTCTCGCGGCAGGCCTACAATGATGCCGTTATGGAGTACAATATCAGCCGCGAAAAATTCCCGAATGTCCTTCTGGCGGGTTCATTCGGATTCTCAACCGCTGCTCTTTTAGAACTGGAAAGCGCCGAAGAGCGGAAGAAGCCGGAAGTAAAATTCTAACCTAACCTTTTTTCTAAAAATGAATTTTTTTGAACAGCAGGATAAGGCTCGAAAGAAGACCTTCGTCCTGCTGTTTTTTTATGTGCTTGCGGTCGTTTCGACGATCCTTTCCGTCTATGTAGTGGCACGGTTTTCGTGGTACTTGCTCCAAGGCTACAGCGCAAGCCGTTCTTCTTATCCTAGCGCACTCTTCTCCACATCTTTTCAACTTTGGGACCTCCATTTCTTTGGGGTTGTGACGGGAATCGTCTGTCTCGTTGTGTTTGTCGGGACACTTTTCAAGATATCGGAACTCTCTTCGGGCGGTTCGTCGGTCGCGGAGATGCTCGGTGGAGAGCAGATCCTTCCGAATACAACCGACCCTGATGAGCGGAAGGTTTTGAATGTGGTGGAGGAAATGTCAATCGCATCCGGGGTTCCAGTACCGGCTGTTTTTCTGCTTCAAAATGAGTTCGGGATCAATGCGTTCGCGGCCGGATTTTCGACGCGGGATGCGGTGGTCGGTGTTACGCAAGGAGCGGTCAAGCTGCTTTCCAGGGATGAGCTGCAAGGCGTGATTGCTCATGAGTTCAGCCATATTTTTAACGGGGATATGCGTCTTAACATGAATCTCACCGGTTTTCTCAATGGTCTGCTTTTGATCGCGCTCACCGGCAAGAGTATTCTGCGCGGATTCGGGCGGGGGAGGATACGGTCCAGCGGAAAAGGCGGAGCGGCTATTATCGTGATCTTCTTATTCGCGCTTCTTCTCATGGTCGTGGGCTACATTGGAGTTTTTTTCTGTAACTGGATCAAATGCTGTGTCTCCCGGCAGCGGGAATTTTTAGCGGATGCTTCCTCGGCTCAATACACACGAAATCCGGAAGGCCTTGCGGGAGCTTTGAAAAAGATCGGTGGTTTGACTAATGGGTCGGTTCTTGGGCAGGTCAAGGCTGAAGAGGTCAGCCATTTCTTTTTTGCGGAAGGGACCACTTTTCTAGGAGGAGCGAC
Organism: uncultured bacterium; assembly: GCA_964524195.1. Classification (GTDB taxonomy): domain Bacteria; phylum Omnitrophota; class Omnitrophia; order Omnitrophales; family Aquincolibacteriaceae; genus Aquincolibacterium. The sequence goes on from CAZGCC010000061.1 coordinate 5,198, forward strand.
ATTCTCGACCCATCCGCCGCTTGACCTCAGGATAAAATTATTGGACCCTTCCTTCGATGGGAAATTTCCGAATGTAAAATCGATCGGATCCGGAACTTTCTGGAAACCACGAACCCGCGCAACGACGGCCCAGTTGGATGAGAAAGTCAAGGAGTGGACCAGAAAGACCGGGGCGTTCAAGCTTTCGAACACCGTTGGGGTGCAAGCATCCCTCGCTGATACTATTGTTGCCGGAGTGGGAACGATGACGGAAGGCAACATGGAACAATCCTTCAAGATCCTCGAACAGCTTCCAGGTTCTTTGCACGGGGCGGTCAGGACATTAAGCGGTTCAGTGGCTGTTGTTTACGGGCTTTTGATCGACCGGCTCAAATCGGAGGTCAGAACCCAGCAGTTGGAATATCTTTCTCAGGGTGCAGACCCTGCCGTTTATCAGATCCTTTTGAAGCTCCTTCCCGATTTTGTGAACCTCAAGATCGAATTTTGTCTGCCGCTTCTGGACCTGGCGACTCCGGCGCTAAAAACACAAAGCTCGGCGCTTTACCAGGCCTTTAGAAAAAATCTGGAAGCCTTGATCAGTATGGATGGAACTGTTACCGTGTTTGAATTTGCGCTGAAGCAGGTAGTTCTTCATCATTTGGATTTCTTTTTCGGAGAAATTGAAAAGCCTAAGTTGGTCTATGCTTCGATCGGACAAATCTTTCCGAGCTGTGAGGTCCTGCTCTCGTATTTAGCAGGCGCCGGGCATCTTTCTGATGCTCTTGCTGAGGTTGCTTTTAAAAAAGCATCCGGTGAATTAGATCCATCCCATAGGTGGAGATACATCCCCATGGAAGAACTTTCTCAAAAAAGAACGGAAGAGGCCCTAGCCATTATGGCGTCTGCATTTCCAATGGTCAAAGAGCAGTTCCTCAAGACATGCGTGAGCTGTGTGGAGCAGGATGGGAAGCTTGATATTCATGAGATGGAACTTCTCCGCGCGTTCGCTGCCACGCTGGATTGCCCAATTCCCCCCCGTTCTTCCAAGGGCGAACAAGCCTTGAATGTTGTGAAGATCTAAGACCACAACTGGAAAACCCCCGTTGGCCTTGGCCAGCGGGGGTTTTTTTTGTGTTCTTTCCAAGCTATTTTTTCTTTAAAACCACATCTTCGGTAAGACGGCCCCAGGGAAAAGCGCTGAACGGAGTATCTTCCGTGGAAAGTTCCAGCACAAGCCGCTGGTTGTCCGTGAAGTAGGGATCGTTGGTAAGGTTTTTGTTCTGATGGCCCGGCGCTTCGAGGCCCTTATTTTCGACGAATCCGTATTTTGAAACCTTTTCCACCAGGATCAGATCCGCTAAAAGATAATCGCGCGAGTCATCCAGGTTCGGATCGATCTTGTGCGTGGTGAAATACCAGGTCTTCATCGTGAATTTAACGCCTATATCCCGGCTGATCGCGCCCATCCACACAGGTTTCCCGTTATAGCGCATTGGGGTGTACCAGAGCCGGAAGTGAAGCCGTTGGTTGATATTGTCCCGCGTCTTCTGGAATGCGATATCCTGGGAACGACCTCGATAGTAAAGCGGACTGACAGGGGAGTAGCGATCATTTTCCCCCGTGAAGAATGCTTTGGCCATCGAAAGTCCGGAGCCCATTGTAAGCGCGGAAGTCTCATCCCAGCCGGAGGAGGTAAAGATCGTGATGAGATCCTCGAGCTCGCCGATCACTGCCAGGTTGATCGGATCGCCATTTCGGGTGCCTTTTTTGTTCGTGGTGCAGCAGGGAAGTTCCTCCAGATGTGCTTCGAAATCTTTATCCGTATATTCCACAAGCGTCTCTTCTGGAAAGAGGTTTTCAAAATCCTTGGTGGTGTAATCCGGTTTCATGCCGGGGACTTTGACCGTGAAATCAAAGACCTCGCGTTTCTGGTCTCCGATAAGATCGACTTTGACATGTTTGGTGCCTTGATCGACGGAGGTGTACAGAAATCCCCGTTGGGTCTTGCCGGGCTGTATGACATAGCTGTTCATGGAGACTTCCTCAAAGATCTTGTCCATTTTCCCGTTAGCGTGACGAACGGCAAAAAAATTGACGGGGATAAGGGCGAGCAAAGGGAAGAAAATGATACCAACCAGTCCCGCTTCAAGGAATTGTTTGCCCTGCCGGTAATGGGCCATGTAGGCGGCTTCTTCCGAGGAATAGTAATTGGGATCCATGTTCCGCGGGATGAGGAAGTAGGTGCTCTCGCTTTGGTTCTCGATCTCGAGCCAGAGCGGCTGGATCCCTCTTTTGGAGAGGGAGGTGCCGAAGAATTTTTTTGCTTCCTTGTTGCTTAGGACCGTGAGCGTAATCGTGAGATCATCCCGGGTTTGTGTTTGCGCCCTTTCCATAAAAGAAGATCGCTCGGAAGTATGGGGTCGGTAGCGGACGCATCCCGAAAACGCGATAGAGAACACCAGAAAAAAACTTATCGCACGGCTTCTTCTAAGAGCGGAATTCATTGGAAATTTGTCCTCGGTTATACAGGCTTTATTGTATAATATCGCGCCCAAGTAAGGAATGTTTAAAACCGTAACTTCTTTCATCTGAACGGAGAGACCTTGTGAAGAAAATACCCCGCCTTTTTTTCCTTTTTCTTCTTGTGGGTTGTTCCACGGTTCCGATCACGGGCCGTAAACAGCTTTCTTTTATTCCCCAGGGCGAACTCCTTTCGCTAAGCGACAAGAGCTATCAGGAAGTTTTAAGCCAGTCCACGCTTTCTTCCAATACGGCGCAAAAACAGGAAGTCATGAAAGTCGGCCAAAGGATCGCTGCGGCGGCTGAAGCTTTTATGAAAGAGAATGGCATGGAGAAGGACCTCTCAAACTACAAGTGGGAATTCAATCTTGTGGAGGCTCCCAAGACCGTGAATGCGTTCTGTATGCCGGGAGGGAAGATCGTGGTTTATACAGGGATCCTTCCCGTGACCCGGGATACGGACGGATTAGCGACCGTGATGAGCCATGAAGTGGCGCATGCGATCGCGAACCATGGCGGTGAACGGATGAGTCAGGAGCTCGTGGTTCAGGCGGGCGGCATGGGTTTGGCGCAACTCACCCAATCGAAACCGGAATTGGCCCAAAAGATCCTG
>CAZGCC010000061.1:8319-8868 GCA_964524195.1 uncultured bacterium
CATGGGCAACCTCGAATCCGCTCTCGGCCACTTCAAACGGGCCGAGGAGGCGCTGAAGACCGATCCCGATCTCTTCCTCAACATGGGCCTGGCGCAACTCGCGCAATCGAAACCGGAATTGGCCCAAAAGATCCTGATGCAGGCGTATGGAGCCGGTTCCCAGGTTGGAGTTTTGTTGCCCTACAGTCGCAGTCATGAATCCGAAGCCGACCGCATCGGACTGATCCTGATGGCGCGCGCCGGTTATGACCCCAAAACGGCGGTAGCCTTTTGGGAACGGATGAACGCTCTAGGTGGCACAAAACCTCCGGAGCTGCTCTCCACACATCCTGCGACTTCCCGCCGCATTTCCGATATCAACAAAGCAATCCCTGAGGCGGAAAAATATTACAATCCATAATCTGTAGGTTTTGAGCTTTGAGAAGGGGCTTGTGGAGTGGAACGGGAAAATCATGAAATGTGAAGTAATCGCGGTCTTGTTATGCGGGTTGGCCTTGTTCGCCTCTTGCAAAGGGAAAGATCCTTCGGGGGGGCTTGCACAGGAAAAAG
>CAZGCC010000062.1:0-330 GCA_964524195.1 uncultured bacterium
TTTCAGGAGATCGTACTCAAGAGCACCGCGCTTGAGATACCAGTTGTTCACATCCGTGATCTCGAGCTCTCCCCGCCGGGACGGCTTGAGCGTTTTGATAAAACTAAAAACCGACGAGTCGTACATATAAACGCCGACAACCGCATAGGAGCTTTTGGGATTCTTGGGCTTCTCGACGATCTCCGTGATCTTGCCTTTTTTGAAAGCGGCAACACCGAACCGCTGGGGATCCGGAACTTTTTTGAGAAGCACCCGCGCGCCTGTCTCTTGAGCGGCAAATCGTCTGACATGAGGCGTCATATCGTCCTGGATAATATTGTCACCAAGGAT
>CAZGCC010000062.1:415-8804 GCA_964524195.1 uncultured bacterium
AAGACTCAGAGCGTGAGCGATCCCGCCCTCGCCTTCCTGATAAGTGTAATTGATGTGCTTCAAGCCGAACTGTTTGCCGTTACCGAGAAGTTTCAGAAAATCCCCGGAAGAATTACCGCCGGTCACCACAAGAATATCGCGCACGCCGGCGCGAACAAGGGTTTCGATAGGATAATAGATCATCGGCTTGTCATAGACCGGAAGAAGATGCTTGTTGGTAACTTTAGTGAGCGGGAAAAGCCGGCTTCCGAGCCCTCCCGCAAGGATCACACCTTTCATCGCAAGTCCTTTCCTTAGGCCGATGGACGGCCTATGCTGAAATACTGGAACCCCTGCTTTTTCATTTCGGCGGGTTGGAACATGTTCCTTCCATCGAAAAAGAAATGGCCTTTCATAGCGCCCTTTAAACGGCTCCAGTCCAAATTCAGAAATTCGCTCCACTCGGTCAGCACCGCGACCGCATGAGCGCCCCTTACTGCCTCGTAAGGATTTTTGACATATTCAACTTTCTTGAAAATACCGCGAGCCTTGGAAACAGCCTGAGGATCGTAGGCTTTTATTTTGACACCCTCTTTTTGCAGCGCTTGGATGATCGCGATCGAGGGAGCGGAACGCATATCATCCGTATCCGGTTTGAACGCAAGTCCCAACACTCCGATCGTTTTCCCTTTGAGATTTTTAAGCGCAGACTTGATCTTCTGTACAAAATATTGAGCTTGCGCTTCATTGATATGGAGAACTGCCGCAAGGATTTCGAACCGGACCCCCAGTTTCTCGGAAATATTCAAGAACGCGCTGACATCTTTCGGAAAACACGACCCGCCAAACCCGATCCCGGCTTTCAAGAACTGCTTCCCGATACGCGCGTCCAGTCCCATCCCCAACGCAACCTTTTCTACATCCGCGCCGACCGCGTCGCAGACCCGGGACACCGCGTTCGCAAAGGATATTTTGGTCGCCAAAAAAGAATTCGCGGCATGCTTGATCAATTCCGCGCTCTTGATATCCGTCACGATCATAGGCGCTTTAAGCGGGCTGTAAAGCGCGCGGAACAACTTTTCAGAGCGTTCATTTGAGACGCCGACGACGATACGGTCCGGTTGTAGAAAGTCGTGGATTGCGGAACCTTCTCTTAAGAATTCCGGGTTCGAAGCTACATCGAAGTGAATACCTTTTTTGATGTACCGCTTGATCGTTTTTTGCACCCACTCTCCCGTCTCGACCGGGACCGTGCTTTTTTCGACAACCAGACAATATCGGCGAAGATGCGTTGCGATCTGCCGTGCGACCTTTTCGACAAAGCTCAGATCGGCGCTCCCATCCGGCTTCGACGGCGTATTCACGCAAATAAAAAGCATTTCACAACGGTTGACGATCGTCGTGATATCAGAGGCGAAAGCCAGTCGCTTGGCGGCAACATTCTCAAGGACCATCTCCATAAGCCCCGGCTCATAAAACGGGGCCTTGCCCTTCTTGAGCACGCGGATCTTAGCCTCATCCTGATCCACGCAGGTCACCGTATGCCCCAAGTGGGCCAGACAGGCGCCGGTCACAAGCCCCACATAACCCGCACCCACGATTCCTATTTTCATAAGCCTCGCCTCAGCATTTTGGGGGAATTTTAAAAAAGCTACCGAATGGAAAGAAGCTGGCTGTCAGGCGCCAGAGTTCCTGAATCGAACCTTCCGGCTCCCTCATTGGCGCCCGCCACGGTTTCACCAATACGGGGCTCGGAAAAACTGGCCCGACCGCCCGCTCGAAGCGCAAGCCCGGGAAGCGCTTTCATGCGGAAATTGAAGAAAAGCTGTTTGTTATTGTTGTTGATCCAAGAATCGCGGACATTGTAACCGAATTCAAGAATGAAATCGTGGAGATCCCGCGTGGCCGAAACCTGCCACTCTCCCATTTCCTTCGTCTTAGTGTCCCAACGAATGTAGCCTCCGAATTCCCATAAGTGGTTAAGCTTGTAGCGGGCGTCGAAGACAAGCTCTTGGCTCGTGGGGATCAGCTGCTCCGTATACCAATCATACTGACGATGCGAGAAACGATATCCAAAAACGAACTTCAAAGGACCGTTCCGGATAAGGAGGTCCTGATTGATGGTTTTGAAATAAGTTCTTGCGAAATCATAGTCCACTCTCGCCTGATACTGAAGCCACTCATAAGGGCGAAGCGTCAATTCATTACTGAAGATCGTGAATTGATTATTTCCAATCGTGGGGTCCTGGGGTTTCATTTCATAATGGAGGTAAGTATTGAGGCTCACGATATCCACGCGCGTCGCCTTCCCGCCAACCACTCGCTTGGTTTGAAGCCGGTTCTCAAGCCCCATGATCACCTGAGAAGAACTGTCCAAGGCATCCACCGTGTCGAAGCGGGTCAAACGGTCCATATTGACGGAAGATTCCTGACCTTCCACGCGGATGACCGGCTCCGCAATATGGCGGAGTTGGTTAACCTCGATCCCAAGCTTGTCAAAAGACACATTGAAAGTTTTATAAAAATGGGTCCTGAGGTCGGCGCCGTATTCACCGATACTTCGAAAAGTCGCCGAATTGGAGTTAGCTTGCCGGCTATACTCGGTTCCCCGGAACCCCGCGAAAGGCATAAAACTGATATCGTTCCACTTGAGCGGCACATACCAACGGCTATAAAAATCTGTCCGTATCGCGGTATCGCTGTAGGGAGTAGTACTGGCGTTCGGAAGCGTGGAATTGCCAGAATAGATCTTTTTTAAATTGTCAAACTGGACGCGACTTTCGTTAAAAACCTTATCCGTGAAAAAGGGCTGATTCTTCCAGTCCAAACGAACTTCCGGCATGCGTTCGACCAGCGATTCAAAGCTGTTCATCTGTTTTTCGAGGTGAACCATCGCGCCATAGCGTTCGCTGTTATGCGTGGCCGTCACGAACGAATGCTGCTGGGTTTCAGCGCGGTATTCATCCTCGAAAAAGTCCTGGAGCAAATAGGCGTCGGAAATGCGCTGATAGCGCAGGAGAATATTGGTATTTTCATTGATATCGGTCCGGTGGCGCCAAGTAACACGGCCGCGCCATTTCTCTTCCCTCTGCGCATAGGGATTTTGGTCTCCGCTAGCAGGGTCCACATAACCCGGCGTCGGCGCGCGCTTGTCCTTGGTCAGATAAAGCTTGACGCTCCCGGTAGCATATTTCCCAAAATTATAGTATTGATTCCAACCGGCACCAAAACCTCGCTCAGCACGCCAGTCCACAAGAGCTTTACCCCAAAGGTGTTTGTTAAAGGTCACTCCTTTGGTCAGTTCAATGTAGGCGCCGTATTCGGATGTATAGCCGGCTTTGGCCTGGAACGGAATATTGGGCCAGTTAAGCGGAATATCCATGAAAGGAAGCCAGAAGACGGGTACGCCCAAAACATAGATCGTGGCGTTGTACATGACAAGCTTCTCATTGGCATGAAGCGTGGCCTTTTTGCAACGGATCTCATAATGCGGCTTTTCGAGATTACAAGTTGTAACACTTCCATTCCGGATCTTGTCGACACCTTCACGGATCTGCTGAATATCCTCCCCCTTCGCAAACCACGGCTCACTAATCGCTCGAGCGTTGGGAAAGCTTCCCGTGCGGTTCCCAAAATCGTAATAGATCTCTTCGCCCTGAAGCCGCGGGGCATCTCCATCGAAGATCATGACATGCCCTTTGGCATAGGCCTTCTTGGCTTCGGTCTCAACTTCCGCGTAGTCGGCAAGGATCCGGGTTCCCTGGTAGGTAATGACGGCATTACCGCGGGCAATCATCTTCGCGGAATCTTTTTGATATTCGAGGGAGTCCGCGACCGCTTCGACCTTGGCGCTTTGGGTATCAAAGATATCTTTGACAGGAAGGTCCCGTGTCGCAGCTTTTGCCGGCAAAGGCGTTTTGGTGGGATCCTCCTCCGCATAGACCAGAGAACCGGCCGCAAAGACTAAAAACACAAAAACAAGAAGTGCGACTTGCGGCTTAAGAGAGGGATTGACTTGCGACATTCTTTTCACGATTTCTTGAGATCCTTATAAAGACAAACGCGATTTCGGCCTTCTTCTTTCGCGCGGTACATCGCTTCATCCGCTTTTCTTATCAACTCTGAGGCGATCGACTTCAAATCGATGTTTTCTTCCTGGGCAGCCATTCCCCCGTCAAATAAGAAAATCCCTTGGCTGACCGTCACCTTTGTCTGGACATTGTAGACTTGAAAATCGTGCCGCGCGATGCTGGAGCGGATACGCTCGGCCACCTCTGCCGCGTTGTCAACCCGGGTTTCCGGCATGGCGACAACAAATTCCTCCCCTCCATACCGGCCTACCAGATCCACTTTACGCAAATTGCGCTTGAGCAACTCCGCCACTTCTTTCAGCGTGGCATCCCCCACCAAGTGTCCGAAGTCATCATTATATCTTTTGAAATGATCGATGTCTAACATTAATACCGCCAAAGGCAGCTTGAAACGCAAACTGCGGCGCAACTCTTCCTCGAGACGATCGAGAAAATGATGGCGAACGAAAACCTGGGTCAATTCGTCCACGATCGCAAGCTCGCGGACCGTTTCGTAGAGCTTGATCTTTTTGATCAGGAGCACAAGATAGGCGCTCAAGACTTCCACGCGCGCCAGATCCGCCTCCTTGATACCGTGGATCGCAAAAACCGCGCTCAATTCGTTTCCCTCCGGGATCGGAAAATACCACTTCTCCTCACGGCGAACCATGGCTGGAGAATGCGCCATCGCATCGAAATCCTGCTTCTCAAGACCGGTGAGAGCCCGTTCCTCCAGCTGAACTCCGTCCTGAAGCATGGAGTAAATCTTGATGGAAGCGGGTTCTTTACCCTCGACGATCCGGGGCATAAGAAAGATCTGCATTTTTTCGAACACAAGCTCAGAGCGCAATTTCTTCAACAGGAACTCCGCCAGCGTATTGAAATCCATACACTCGCTGAAATCGCGGGCGATCTCAAAAAGATTCATCAGGCTTCCGACTTGCACCTCCAGATGGCGCAGACTGCCCAACCGCGTCTGATATTTCGCCTGAAAAGATTCGAGATTCTTGCGAACGGTCTCTTTTGAATCCATCGCTCGGCTTTGAAAACGCTTCAACTCCCTCCGGTAATAACACAACCCTGCGAACAGGAATCCTTGGGCCACCCAGAGTCCGATCATGCGCGGCTCTGGATCTATCAGGAAAAACCATCCATGAAGCAGAAGGATGCAGATCAGAGAGACCGCAAACAGGAGATAAGTTTTTTCTTTCCAGAAATAATAGACCGGGAGAAGCCAGAGGACGGAAAGAAGATAATAGGTGAGAATGACCTCCTGGGACTGCCACACGACAAACAGCATCGAAAAAGCGAAAGCCAAAAAAGTCAGGAGATGGCGGCGCATACGCGATTCCTCCCCTCTCGTTTGGCCTGATAAAGAGCGCGATCGGCTTTTTGCACCAGGCTTTCGGCATCCAGCGTATCATCTGGAAGATTTGCCGCGCCGATCGAAACCGTCATCTTGACTTGCTCGCGACGGATGTGGAACTCGGTCTTTTCAACAGCCTTACGGATCTGCTCGGCGATCTTGACCGCCTCCGCCTTCGTCGTTTCAGGCAGAAGGATCGCGAACTCTTCGCCCCCGTAGCGCGCCAGCAGCGATCCCTTCAGACATTGTCGGAGGATCCCCGCAAACTGGACCAGCATCAGATCGCCTCCCTGGTGGCCAAAATGATCGTTGCATTCCTTAAAGTGATCCAGATCACACATAAGAAACGACAAGCTTTTTTGATTGAGCAGCGCACGCCGATGTTCTTCCTTAAGACGGTCAAAGAAATAACGGCGCACGAAAAGACCGGTAAGGGAATCTTTAATGGCTAATTCTTCCGTCTTCGCGAAAAGGATCGCATTCGAGATAGCCGACGAGGCCAGCGTCGCGATCGCGTCAAGCAACCGGAGATCGTCATAACTGAAGACGCTCGGACGAGTCGCATGGATCGCGATCGTTCCAGCAACGCGCCCTTCATGGAAGATCGGCGCCACAATGAGGCTTCGGACATTATCTTTCCGCTCGGCATCGTTTAGGACGAACCGGAAATCCTCCTGGGTATCCATGATGATCAGCCTCTTGCGGTTCTTGATACACCAGAAGTCGAAGATATCCCCTTGCTTGGCGCTCCAGTTCCCGACCGGCCGGAGCCGTCGTTTGGCCACCACCGGAAGCTTCCGGTCTTCGCCATGGGCCAAAGCCACCTTCGCGAAATCCCCGCGTGGGATAAAATCCATTGCCCGGTCCACCGCCTTCTGCGCGAGATCTGGCCAAGAAAGACTGGCCGTTAACTCCTCGGCAAGTTTGCGCAGATTGTAATAAGTGGAATACTTCTCAAAAAAAGTGCTGATCCCCTCGCCCTTCGCTTTGAAGGCGATCCCAAGATCGTTCGTTTCGTCCTCGTACTTCTCCTGCTCGATCCCGATCATGGCGATCAGGTTTTCGAAATACTGCTCCGTGCGATAAAGAAAGACCATGATAAGCCCATACGAGAGAAACACCCAAAGGAACACGGGTACTTTGGTGATCGACACCACGAAGAAAACGATCGGGACAAGAAAGACCGCGGTCAAAATATTCACGCCGACCCATTTGAACCGCCACCAGGTCGTGAAAAGCGGCAGAGAAAAAGCGGTGAGGATCAGCGCAATGCGCTGGAGATAGATCTCGGGGGCCTCCGTATCCTTCAGCTGGACCAGCGAATAAACAAGCAGGTAGGCGAAAAACAAAAGCGCTCCTAAACCAAACGCAAATGCGATTTGCCGCCGGGTCTGTGAGCCCATCGTCTATTTTTTCGCCACTTACGAGATCACAGCGCCCGTTTGCGGATCGAAAAAATGCGCCTTGCTCATATCAAACACCACCTGCAGATCCTGGTTCATGGCGGCTGTATCCTGGTTTGAGACGCGCACGACAAAATTATTCGCGCCGCAGGTCAGATAGAGATAGATCTCGGAACCCATCGGTTCCACCACATCGACCGTCGCGGTAATGGTGAATTCCGGACGCGCGTCCTGAGCAAAGATTTTATCGTAAATATCCTCGGGGCGGACCCCCATCGTCCCCAGCTGACTTTTATATTGCGCGATCCGGGAATAAAAATGCGGCAAAATGCGCAACTTTAGTCCCCGATCCTGGAAGTAGTAATCCCCTTCTTCCGCAAAAATGGTGCCCTTAAGAAAGTTCATCGGAGGCGAACCGATAAAGCCGGCCACGAACTTGTTATGGGGGCGTTCGTAAAGATTCACCGGATCCGCCACCTGTTGAACCAGCCCGTGATGCATGACCACGATACGATCCCCGAGCGTCAAGGCTTCCACCTGGTCGTGCGTCACATAGATCATGGTCGATTGCAGACGGTTATGCAGCTTCTGGAGCTCCATGCGCATCTGAACGCGGAGTTTTGCGTCAAGATTGGAGAGAGGTTCATCAAAAAGGAAAACCTTGGGTTTACGGACAATCGCGCGACCGACCGCAACGCGCTGTCGTTCGCCGCCGGAAAGCTCTTTGGGGCGGCGTTTCAGCATATCCATGGTCAGCCCCAGGATTTCGGCGGATTCATGAACGCGGCGCTCGATCTCCTTGCGGGGATAACGACGCAACTTCAGGCCGAAAGCCAGGTTCTCATAGACGGTCATGTGAGGATAGAGGGCATAATTCTGGAACACCATCGCAATATCGCGATTCTTGGCGGGCACATGATTGACGAGCACATTTTCGATAAAGATCTCGCCCTCAGTAATATCTTCAAGCCCAGCGATCATACGAAGCGTGGTGGATTTGCCGCAACCGGAGGGACCAACCAGCACCACAAATTCACGGTCCGGGATCTCGAGGGAGACATTGTTGACCGCGCGGATCCCGTCTTTGTAGACCTTGGATAGATTCTTTAAAGTGACATTCGCCACAGCATCCCCTTATCGGTGGGTCAGGAAAGATATTCGAGCAGAAGCCCGAGTTTTTGTTTAAGTTCCGAACGGTCTATCACCATGTCGATCAGACCGTGCTCCAGCAGGAACTCCGAGGTCTGGAAATCGGCCGGCAGCTTTTGCCGGATCGTCTGTTCGATCACGCGCGGCCCAGCGAATCCGAGAAGCGCCCGCGGCTCCGCGATGATGATATCCCCCAGCGATGCGAAGCTCGCCATCACGCCGCCCATGGTAGGATTCGTAAGGACCGAAATAAAAGAGAGGCGTTCTTTTTGATAGCGCGCGAGCGCGAGCGAGGTTTTGGCCATCTGCATCAAACTCAGCGCTCCCTCGTACATGCGGGCACCGCCGCCCGAGCCGGAAACGATGATCAGCGGAAGTTTTTTCTCAAGGGCGTGCTCGATCAGACGCGTGATCTTTTCTCC
>CAZGCC010000063.1:0-4783 GCA_964524195.1 uncultured bacterium
GATCTCTTCGAGCGTTTTTCGCACGAGCTTCTCCAGAAAAATGAGCTCGATTATGACGAGATCGAAGCGATCTTTAACGAATTCGGCAAGGCCAATCCCCGGAAGTTCAGCGGTTATACTCCCGGCAATGAGCCGTCGAAAGTCTAAGGCTTTGGATTTTTGCGTGATGCTTAAAAGGGGACAGGATGAATTTTTTATGAGCTTTAAAAAATTCAGCCTGTCCCTCTTGTTTTTTATGACGGTTTGTCTTCTAGCGTTTTCCGGCTGTTCGCCGGTAACCTATCCGGAAGCCCGCTGTAAGGAAGCGCTTCAAGAGATCGCCCTCCAGGAATACAAGATCCCCCATATTGATGTCGAATTCTCAGGGACCACTCTCGGGGTATTCCTCCCGCTGGACCATCTTTTTGCCACGGATCTGAAGACGGCGCTCATGAGTGGAAAAGTAACGGACATGGAAAGTCTTTTCCAGCCCACCGAAGATGCGATCGATAAGGTCGAAGACATTCTTTTTTCAATGTCCCGGGTCATGCTGAGCACGGATAAAAAGATAGAGTTCTATTTTCTTCAGGCCACGGATGTTGAACAAAGCGGGATGGACCTTGTTTTTATGGGGCAGATCGACGATCTCAAGAGGGTCCGGTTCTGGGACATTCCGCGCAGTGAATACCGCAAGCGCATTATTCACGATCTTCGCATGAATCGCGCCGCCATTTGGCACCGGACCGTGCGGCATTTTTTCAGGGACCTGAACGACGCCTCTTTGAACGATGTCCAGGCCCTTTATTTCCCCAAAACGGCCCAGTCCAAATGGACACGGGAGTTCTTTTTTTCGGATAACCAGGGAGCGCCGCTTGAACGCAGCCGGATGGAATGGACGCTTTTAGAGGTGCGAAGTATTCCGATCCAGGATAGTGAGATCGTGGTCTATGCCAAGGCCGGGGTGGCGCCCAGGGATCCGGAGGATACCGGCGTGAGACCCCAGGAGATAGAATACCTTTTCCAGATCTCTACGGCCGGGGATTCGGAAAAGATCCGGCGCATTATCCCGATGGCCTATCTGGACGACAAGGCCGCGACCCCGGACTTCACCTTCACGCGCGAAATGATCAGCAAAAGTCTTCCCGATTGGGAAACGGAGTTCAAAACTCCGGATATCACCATGGGAGATTTCCTCGCGCGGCAGCTCACGCGTCGTTTCCAGGCGCTCGCTTCCGAGAACGAGCGGATCTACAACACCTTTGAGAGCGTCAAGCTGACGGTCCAGTTCGAATTGCAGCCCGACAAGCGGTTTATTTTTTCTGCGGCAGCTCCGCTGAGAGGAGACCACGCGAGCGCTTATACCGCGGAGCGCGGACTTCATGAGGATGTGCTCTATTTTTGGGATCTTGCGGCTCGCGAATTTGTGCAGGTGCTCTATAGCTACAGCTTCAAGGATTACCAATTTCTGGAGTTCCAGCTCTTCCAGGACGGAAAACTTCTCACCTGGACCGCGTCGCGCGAAGCCCTCGAGCTCTTCCGTCGCAAGAAAAGGTCGCTAAAGGAGATCCTCGTCCTTTCGGCCGTGAAGGGCTGAAGAGGGCACCTTTTTCTTTACCGCTCTCGGCGGGATGGTATAATGACCCCCTGTTTTGGGAGAAAGTTCCCCTCGATTTTTTCCGGATGTTTTTGAAAACCAGGAGGCGTGTATGTCAGAATTCAAGGGAAGTAAAACGGCCGAAAATCTTATGAAGTCGTTCGCGGGGGAGTCCCAGGCGCGGATGCGTTACACCTATTATTCCAAGATCGCCCAGAAAGAAGGCTACCGGCAGATCTCGGATATCTTCCAGGAAACTGCAGATAATGAAAGAGAGCACGCCAAGCTTTTTTACAATCACTTGATCAAGCACGGTCTGAACGAAAATCCCGTGGAGATCCACGCGAGTTATCCGGTGGCGATGGGCGATACGCTTCATAACCTCCGGTATGCCGCTATGGGGGAAAAAGAGGAGTGGTCGGAGCTATATCCCGCTTTTGCCGAGGTGGCCGACAAAGAAGGTTTTTCGGATGTTGCGAGGACCTTCAAACATGTCTCGATGGTCGAAAAAAGGCATGAAGAGCGGTACAGCAAACTCCATAACGCCCTTGAACAGCATAAGCTCTTCGTCAAGGATGGCAAGGTCTATTGGAAATGTCTCGAATGCGGCTACATTGTTGAGGCCTCCAAGGCCCCCGAACGATGCCCGGTCTGCGATCATCCACAGGGGAATTTTGAGATCTGGATCGAGAACTATTAGGTTTGGATCTCAAATTTGAAATTTCAAACACCACCAAAGAAAGGAATCATAAAATGATCTCGTACAAACAGCTTGGTTTTGTAAATACCCGGGAAATGTTCCAGAAGGCTTTCCAGGGAGGCTATGCGATCCCAGCCTATAACTTTAACAATATGGAACAGATCCAGGCGATCGTTGTGGCGTGTGTGGAAACACAGTCGCCAGTGATCCTCCAGGTTTCAAGCGGCGCCCGCAAATACGCCGATCAGACCCTGTTGCAGTACATGGGACAAGGTGCTGTGGAGATGATGAAGGCCTATGCGAAATCCAAGGGGCTCAAACCCATTCCGATGGCGCTTCATCTGGATCATGGCGATACTTTCGAGCTCGCGAAATCCTGCATCGAATCCGGATTCTCTTCCGTGATGATCGACGGCTCGCACCATCCTTTTGAAAAAAATATCGAGCTGACAAGGCAAGTGGTTGAGTTTGCCCACAAAAATGATGTGACCGTTGAAGGAGAACTCGGCGTCCTCGCGGGAATCGAAGATGAGGTGAGCGCAGAACATTCGACCTATACAGATCCCAAGGATGTCGTGAAATTCGTGAAAGAAACCAATGTCGATTCGCTGGCGATCTCGATCGGGACTTCGCATGGCGCGAACAAGTTCAAGCCGGCACAGTGCACGCGCAATGCCGACGGAATTCTGGTTCCGCCGCCGCTTCGTTTTGATATCCTGAAGGAAATCGAGCAACAGATCCCCGGTTTTCCGATCGTGCTTCACGGCGCGTCCTCGGTTCCTGTGGAAGCGGTCAAGATCATTAATGAGAACGGCGGCGCGCTCAAGGATTCCGTGGGGATCCCGGAAGAACAGCTCCGCACGGCAGCGAAGTCCGCGGTGTGCAAAGTGAATATCGATTCGGACGGCCGCCTCTGGATGACAGCGGCGATCCGCAAGACTTTTAAGGAAAAGCCTGCGGAATTCGACCCGAGGAAATATCTCGGGCCCGCGCGTGATGCGTTGGTAGCCATGTACAAACATAAAAATCAGGATGTTCTGGGTTCGGCCGGAAAAGCTTAAACCGTTTCACTGAAGGAGGAAATCCCATGAAGAAAGCTCTTTTGTTGTTTGTCGCTTTGTCGTTTTGGGTCTCACTGCCGGCGTTTGCGGAAGAGGCTGTACCGGAAAAAGGATCCACGGCGGGAATGGCGATGGAACAACGCATGGGAATGCCGATGCAGTGCAAGCGCATGATGGGTTGTCCATGTGCCATGATGGGCAAAACGCAAATGGTCGCGACGGAGGACGGCGGCGTGATCGTGCTTGCGGGCAACAAGCTCATGAAATATGACGCGGATCTGGGTCTCGTCAAAGAGGTTGAAGTGAAAATGCCGGCAGGTTCCATGGGCGGCAGGCAATGCCCGATGATGGGAAAAATGATGGATCGCGGCGCTGCTCCCGAAGTCGCTGAGTCTCAGGAAAAGACGGCGTAAGGCATCCCAAGAAAGGCCTTTTATGAAAAAAAAGATCTGTTTTCTCGGCGCTATTTTTTTGCTTCTTTCCCAAACACTTTCGTTCGGGGAAGTGACCCTGATGGATCTCCGGCTTCCGAAGGATTTCTATCCCTCCAAGTCGCCCTATGCCAAGGTCGTCTCGATCCAGGAGAATCCCCAATATCCCGGGTTCCTGACTTTTTCCGTCACCTCCCCGCACGGAAATTATACGGTCAAGGGTTTAAGCAATCTCAAAAAATGTCTTCATGAGATCGATGTGATCGAGCAGCTTAACGCAAACGAGGACGCCGGGAGCGGGGTCGCGGATGGCGCGGTTGATTCGATCAAAGATACGGGAACCGGGCTTAAGAATCTGGTGGTTCACCCCGTGGATTCTGTGACGGGGATCGGAAAAGGAGTTGGAAAGTTGGGCGGCAAGATCGGCGGCGTTTTCCGGAAAAAAGAGGAAGGTGAAAAAGGCGACGGTTTTTTAAGTTCCACCAAGCGACAGATCGCTAAAAAGTTGGGCGTCGATGTTTATAGCCGCAACCCCACGCTGCAGGAGAAGCTGAATTCCATGGCGAAAGCGAATATGGGAGGACGGGGGATCGTCACGGTCGCGACTTTTTTTGTTCCGGTGGGGTTGATCGCCTCTGCGGTGATGACGGTGAGTAACATCAATGCGGCCGCCGATCAATTGATCGATGATAATGACCGTTCGGACCTTTTCAAGATGAACCAAAAGGCGTTATTGGGCCTGGGTTTTCCGAAAGACAAAGCGTTGCAACTTCTGAACCATCCTTATTATACGCCCCGCGAGATCACCTATTTCCGTTTTTATCTGGAAAAACTCAAGCGCGTTCAAGGGTATGGGGTGCTTCTGGATGCCGCCATCGCCGCCACGACCGAGATCCCGGCAGACAAGATCCTTCACGAGGCCCAGATCGCCGCCGATTCCATCGGGGATGCTCCGCGGGCGATGAAACTCATCCTGATCCCGGAGGGGATCATTTTAGCAAATGAGAATAAAGTCGCG
>CAZGCC010000063.1:4793-8746 GCA_964524195.1 uncultured bacterium
GCGGCCTATGATTTTCTTGAAAACTCTCCGCTTGGAAATCGCGTTGCCGACAAGGCCTCTAATTTCCGCCAGACCTTAGGAAAGCGGTCCGCCGCTATCTGGAACGGGGGCGCTGTCTCTTCGGGGTTCGGGGGAGCCGCGCTCCTCAAGGGCCTTAAGATCCAGCGGATGTGCCTGTTCGAATCCACGAACACTCCCCAGGATATTTAACCAAGGCCCAAGAGATCCTTTCCCCATGGAAAAATCCCCGCTTTGTCTTGTGACCGGAGGCGCCGGCTTTATCGGGTCGAACCTTGTGGATGCATTATTGTCCCGGGGGTTTCGGGTGCGGGTGTTGGATAACCTTTCGACCGGCAAATTGGAAAATCTGGAGCGGGTGCTTTCCCGGATTGAATTGATCCGGGGCGATCTTCGCAGCAAGAAAGATATCCGGAAAGCCGTCCGGGGCGTTTCGTATGTTTTTCACATGGGAGCTATTTCCAATGTGCCGCAATCGGTAGACGAGCCCCTTCGGACCCATGAGGTCAATGTCTCAGGGACCTTCCATCTTCTCCAGGCGAGCCGGGCAGCGGGCGTGAAACGGTTCGTTTTTACATCGTCCTCTTCTGTCTACGGAGAAACAAAGAAATTCCCTTCGATCGAAGATGATCTTCCGCGGCCCGAATCCCCGTACGCGGCTTCCAAGCTTATGGGAGAACAATATTGCCAGATCTTTTCGAAGTGTTACGGGCTTGAAACGGTGGGGCTCCGTTATTTTAATGTTTATGGTCCGCGCCAGAATCCCAGGTCCCGTTACGCGTGCGTGATCCCGATTTTTCTAAAATGCTTTTTGCATGGAACCCCTCCCGAGGTCCATTGGGACGGGAAGCAATCCCGCGACTTTGTGCATGTGGATGATGTGGTGGCGGCGAACCTTCTTGCGATGAAGCGAAGCGGGGTTTCAGGCGAGATTTTTAATATCGGAAGCCATGCCGAAGTCAGGGTTCTTGATTGCCTTACCGGGATCCAGAAGATCCTGGGAGTGAAGAGAGTGAAGGTCCGTCACACGCCCAAACGCGCGGGAGATGTCCGCCGTACCTTTGCGGATATTTCCAAAGCCCGGAGGCTTTTGGGCTACAGGCCGGGAGTTCCTTTCAAGGAGGGGCTTCGCCGTACCGTGCACTGGTTCCTGAAGAACGCCGACCGTCTTTAGCCCACGGCGGTTTTAAAAAAGATCTCACGCAACGATCCCCGCAAGGGGGATCCATCACTAAGGAGAAAACATCATGAAGCATTTGATCATTTATGCGCATCCCAATCCGGCAAGCTTTAATCACGCCATCAAGGAAACGCTGGTCCGGGTTCTGAAGGAAAAAGGGCATGAGGTCCGCTTGCGGGATCTTTATGACATGCGTTTTGATCCCGTGCTCAAGGCGGATGATTTTAAAGACCTTCTGGCCGGAAAGGTGGCGGCCGATATTGCGACGGAGCAAGGGCATATCCGTTGGGCGGATCAGCTGACATTTATTTATCCCGTTTGGTGGGGAAGGATGCCTTCGGTGACCATGGGGTATATCGATCGCGTGTTCAGCAAAGGCTTTGCCTACGACTACGGGCCGAACGGTCCCATCGGACTTTTGCCGGGAAAGAAAGCCTATGCCTTCAGCACCATGGGCGCGCCGCTGGCCGTCGCGGAATCCTCGGGCGGGATCAAAAGCATGGAACAGATCATTGATAACGAAACCTTTTGTTTTTGCGGCTTTACCATGGCGGGGCACAAGTATTTCGGCTCCGTGCCCACCGTTACGGATGGGGATCGAAAAAAAATGCTCGAAGAGGTCGCGCAGATCGCGGCGGCCTGGCCCCGTTAGAAAAACCCGTAGAATGCTATTTAATTCAGAAATTCTTTTTTGAAGCTAACGAAATAAATAGGAATAACTCATGAGCCCTGCGTCCTTTGCCGGTTCCTTCAAGATCACGCAAAGAAAGATCTTCATCCGCCTGAAGAATCAGATCTGCGATTCTTCGGAGGAACTGTTGCGGAGCGATCTTTGCCGCGAAGTGATCCAGCATGCCATTGCGTCGCTGGTTCGCCGCAAGTCCATTCTCCTCAAGGTGTTCGGATCCAAGGAAGCCAGCGAGGCTAATGTCCGTCTTCTTGTCCAGACGCTGGAATTTCTCGAAAAAATGTCCGTCGACCTCGTCGGGCGCGTGGTTCCAGGCTCCGAAGACTTTCTCCGCGATAAGAACGCCCTCAACGATTTCGTCGAATACCTTTACAACTATTGGCGCGGTTTTGACCGCTTCATTATCTGCGATTCGGAGGGCGAGGAGTTCGATAAAAGGCCCTTCCGGACCTTCAACGATACGATCGAAGACCTGACGGACCTGGTCCGTCGAACTTATCGCGAGATCCAGGAAAATATCACGGGGACGCATCCGCGCATTTACCGGCAGGTCGCCGCCGGCGCTGAAATGGCGGCGATCGCTTGCCCAGCCCGCATGCCGTATCCTTCGGAGCTCTACGAGAAGCTTAACGCGGTTCCCGTGATCCGCCAGGTGCTTTTCTATCCGCCTCTTGTCTTGAATCAGCTGAACAACACGCGCGAAGGTAAATTTGAAAGGATCCAGGAGAATCCGCTGGGCCGTTTTGACCTAAAACGCGATGAATGGCTGTGTTATCCGGTCAAGGCCGGCGACCTGCTTGTCATGGTTTATTTCAGTGAAAAATTCTTCGAAATGGGCCTTTCGCTTTGCAATCTTTTTGAGATCGCAAGCGATTCAGACCTGAAGCGGCAGCCGGATGCGGTCTTTGTTTACGGCGCTCCCGAAAAGGCTTTGGAGTTTCCGGGCGTTTTCCCGACTGTTTTTTTCGATGACGAAAAAGGCGGGATCCTGACCGGCGCTGTGCCGGACTCCGACCGGTTCGGATATTTCGGATATCTCAAAAAAATGATCCTGACGCTTCACAATATCAAACGCATCAAGACCGGACGCATGCCTTTCCACGGCGCTTTCATGAAGATCTATCTGAAGGACAAAAAACCTGCCACGCTTCTTTTGATCGGAGATACCGGAGCCGGAAAATCGGAAACTCTGGAGGCGATGCGGGGATTTGGGGCGGAAGAGATCCAGGATGTTGTTGTGATCGCCGACGATATGGGGTCGCTGGAGCTTCGCTCCGACGGGAGTGTTGCGGGATACGGGACCGAGACCGGGGCTTTCTTGAGATTGGATGACTTGAAGCCCGGCTACGCGCTCGGGCAGATCGACCGCGCCATTATCATGAGCCCTTCCAAGACCAACGCGCGCATCGCGCTTCCGATCACGACCTACGCGAATGTCACCCAGCCGCACGCGGTGGATTTCGTGCTGTACGCGAATAATTATGAAGATATCGACGAAGATCATCCGGTCATCGAACAGTTCGGGACCCCGGAGGAAGCTCTCAAAGTGTTCCGCAACGGCGCGGTGATGAGCAAGGGGACGACGAAGACCACGGGGCTCGTGCATACCTATTTCTCCAATGTCTTTGGTCCCGTCCAATATAAGGTCGAGCACGATGTCCTCGCCAAAAAATTCTTCGAAGCCTTTTTTGCCAAGGGGCTTTATGTCGGCCAGATGCGCACGCGGCTTGGCGTGACGGGATGGGAGCGCAAGGGGCCGGAAGCTTCCGCCTCGGAGCTTCTGAAGCTCATCCGGAGCGACGCCCGGTATTGATCCCGGGGCAATTCCTGATTCGGTCTCTTTCTCTCCTGTGATATAATCACGCCAACGGCCTTTTGAAGCTTCTGTCGAATCGTAGAGAGGGATTTTTTCCATGGCCAAAGAAGTTTGCATCTGTCTCCACGGGCATTTTTATCAGCCGCCCCGCGAAAATCCCTGGATCGAGGAGATCGAGCAGCAGGATAGCGCCGCTCCTTTTCACGACTGGAACGAGCGCATCCACTACGAATGTTATCATCCCAATTCCC
>CAZGCC010000064.1:0-8573 GCA_964524195.1 uncultured bacterium
AAAGATCAAAATGAATGGCCAGCGTATGGATCTTCCGCTCCCGGAAGATCCTCTTTGCCTCCAGAACCTTGTGCTGTTTGATATCGTTGATCCCGGTAAAACCGGATTGCATTTCCACGCGGATCTTTTCCTTCGAATTAATGCTTATTTCAAGATCGGCCGTGGGCGTCCGTTTGAATGTTTCACTTTTTTTGAAATCATCTTCGCCGATCCAATCGATCTTCCGGGGATCTACCGAAAAGATCTCGCCGAGAGCCTTAACGAAAAACTTGGAAACAATAAAACCCCTCATCCAGCTGAAGAAAACTTGCTCGGGACGCCTTCCCTGATTGTTCAAATTGGAAAGGATCTTGTTCTCCTGCATGGCCTTCAAGGTAAGATCGATGTTCTCTTTTTTAAAAAGAGCGACATCCTCGACCTTGACCGAGGATGCGACCACGAGGTTGATCCGGTCGACCATTTCATGAAGCCGTTCCCTCAAAAGACCGAGATACTTCGGATCGATATCGGGGACAATGTCCTTGGCTCCAAAAAAGTTTTTTACGGTCGCTTGATTAGTGAACCCCAACTCTTTGCGGTAGTCTTTGAAATATTCTGTATTGATCGCGCCCGGATTTAACATTTGTCTCCTTTTTCCAAAACAGCCGTCCGCTTTAGAACTCCTGAACGAAATATCCAACTCATAGTTTGTTGTACTTCGTATGCTTCCCCTTGGCTTTGGCGACGGGGTATTTGGCGGCATTCTTGGCGAGTTTGACATCAATGGCTTGGGCCAGATCAATATGGAGATTATCGGCTAGCTCAAAAAGATACATCGCCACATCGGCAAGCTCGTCCGAGATCTCGTCCTTACAGGCTTTCCCATGGGCCTCAACTTCCCCGGGCTTCTTCCACTGGAAATGCTCCAGCACTTCGGCGGCCTCGAGAACCAGGGACAAAGCCACATCCTTGTGATTGTGGAACTGCATCCAATCCCGCTCATCCCTGAATTTCTTGATCTTTTCCGTTAGCGCTTTGATCTCACTCATAAATTAAACCCGCTTTCACGAACCTACCCACGATCTCTAAGAATGGATCGTATTCTAGACCCTTCCTTTCTCGCAACAAACAAAAAACTCCCGCGCTCCGGATCACAGATTAACTGAAATCGATTTCTTCTATGCGCCGATCACTGATTCCTGTCCCGCAGGGACTGCTGAAAAGCGCTGTGAATCATTACGCCCTGGCTATCTTAAATGCTTTATCGGAAGCCAGGACAGCACTGGTTCTCCATTAATTTTTAAAGGGAAAAACAAGGCGTTCGCATCACTCCTTACCCCGCAGGGGCGATAACCCCACGGGGGCATCAAAAAACGCGAAAACATCGAGGCCGTCGTGTATGCGACACGCGCTAACTAGCAATTTATAACATCTCCGATACTCCTTTTAAATCATATTTTTGTTGACTTTTATGGAAATTACTACTACCTTCTCCTCATGAAAAACAAATCGGACTTGGCGAAGCTTGAACATATAACACGCCGGATCTTCATTATCCGCAGCCAACGCGTCATCCTGGACAGCGATCTGGCAAGGATCTATGGAGTTCCGGTAAAACGCTTGAATGAAGCCGTAAAGCGGAACCGCTCCCGTTTCCCTGAGGACTTTATGTATCAACTTACCAGACTAGAGGCTAGAAACTTGAGGTCGCAAATTGCGATGTCAAGTGGCCCGGACGGTAAAAATTTAAGGTCGCAAATTGCGACCTTAAACAGAATGGGTCGCGGCCAACACCGGAAATATCTCCCTCATGTTTTTACGGAGCACGGCGCGATCATGGCTGCGAACATCCTTAATAGTGAACGGGCCGTTAAAATGAGCGTTTTTGTTGTCCGGGCTTTTCTGAGAATGCGGGCTTTGCTGTCAGAAAACCGGGAGCTCGCCAAAGAATTGAAGAAGCTGGAAAAAAAGCTCACCAAACGCCTGGATGTTCATGAGCTTGCCATTGTGGATGTTCTGCGCAGGATCATGCGCCTGCTGGATCCGCCCGAGGTCCCCGTCCCTGAAAAAACACCGATCGGTTTCCAGCCATGAAGAATACCCTTAAAAAACACGGCCTCTATGGACGGGTCCGGGAGATCCTGGAACAGGCCCGCTCCAGAGTGGCCCGCGCGATCAATGCCGAGATGGTCCGTGCTTATTGGCTGATCGGACGAGAGATCGTGCTTGAAGAACAGAAGGGAAAGTCCCGGGCCAATTACGGCGAATTTTTATTACGCAAGCTTGCCGGGAAACTAACGGCCGATTTTGGGCGTGGTTTTGACGAATCAAACTTGCGCAACATCCGGTCTTTTTACCTCGCCTACCCAAAATGTGACGCGGTGCGTCACGAATTAGGATGGACCCATTACCGTATTCTTATGCGGATCGAAGGCGGGAAAGCCCGTTCTTTTTATGAGGTCGAATGCGCTAAAAACCAATGGTCCACGCGGGAACTTGAAAGGCAGATCGGGAGCCTGCTCTTTGAGCGGCTCGCGTTGAGCAAAAACAAGAAAGGCGTGCTGCGACTTGCCGCAAAAGGCCGGGAGATCCAAAAATATGAGGATGTGATCAAGGATCCTTATGTGCTTGAATTCACAGGCCTGTCTCCAGCCGTGAAGCTTTATGAAAGCGACCTTGAGCAGGCCTTGATCGATCATCTGTCCCGGTTCCTTCTTGAACTTGGAAAAGGCTTTACCTTCGTCGCGAGACAGAAACGGATCGCGATGGATGGAGACCACTATTTCATCGATCTGGTCTTTTATCACACCCTGCTTCGCTGCTATGTGCTGATCGACCTGAAGGTTGGAAAGTTGGCCCATCAGGACCTCGGTCAAATGCAAATGTATGTGAACTATTACGACCGGGAGTTGAAAACCCCGGGCGATAACCCTTCGGTGGGGCTGGTTCTCTGCGAGGACAAAAAAGAAGCGGTCGTGCGATACACCTTACCGCAAGGAAAGCAAAGGATCTTTGCTTCCAAATACAAACTTTATTTGCCTACCGAAAAAGAGCTCCGGCGGGAGCTGGAGCGGGAAGTCTCTTCGTAGATACCACGAAGCTTTCAGTGCGTTCCATGAAGGAACGAACTGCCGAAAATAGGTGAAAGTCCCGCCGCCAAAGCGTCGGCGGGCAGGCCCTTTTTGGGGCCGGAACCCGATGTTTTCGGCAGGCTCGCGAAGCCCTGAAACTTCGTCGCCGCACGGACAGTCACTCACTCCCCCATCCTCACGGCGCTTGTTTCTCGTAAACCGGCACAACTGCGGACTGTTTTTCAATTTTCCCCGGACCCTCCCCGGTCTATTCTGATCCTAAGACCCCTCAACCGCCTAAAAACCCGTCATGAACATCGCTTCTGCTTCTTGATTCTATTTCCCAAGACTTTCGAGAGTCCTGATCATGGGCGCGCTGGAGGTTTTCATCACTCCCTTAAACGGCTTTTCCATCTCAAGGATCAAAAAAACCGCGCCGGAGACGGAGATCGCGCAAACAAGGAAAACAGCAATGACCGTCCCGTTGCTCGGGGTTAATAGTCCAAAACAGGCGAAAAGAACCGCCAGCCAAAAAATGAGGACCCCAACGAACATCGGCGGAAGCGAAGTCTGGACTTGTTCAAAAAGAAGCCACCGGAGCTGCGCTATGTCGTTACTGATCCCAAGGGCCTGTGCCTGGAGAGATCGCTGGAGATCGGTTTTAGGGACCAGGTTCCGGAGAGCCATTTGGACCCCCTCCAAGTCCACGGTCTTTGCGGAAATATCCGCGCCGAGGATCTTTTTGATCTCGCCTCTCTTTTCGGGCCAGACCTTCGCAAGCCTGGAACTTAAGAGGCTCTTTAAAAGTCCCCGGACCTCTTGGGTTTCATGACCATAATTCGCCAGAACGCGATCCATCATGAGAATATTTGCGCCGCTTTGCATCAGCATCGTGTTGGTCATGTCAAAAGAACTTTTTGCGGAGCTGATTAGAAGCCCCAGCACCAGCGCCGTCAGCGTCGCGACAAGCCCTGCACCCAGCTTCACGGCATCGCGAGCTTCCTCGCTCAGATGATGCCCCGGCAGGAGGGTGCGGATAAAAAGACCCAGCAGCGAACCTCCGAAAACGCCCGCAAAAACGATCACGCTGATCCAAGCTGAATGCATAGAACTCCCTCCGCCATTAGGGCCGTTTAAGGTCTATACTGCTCGTGTTTCCGCTCTCCTGAGACTGGAAATCCAAGCCGTATTCTAGCCTTCAAAAAACAAAAAAGCCATCTTGTCATTGATGGGTCAAAAAAATTGGCGGGTACGGCGACAAATTGCTCGAAGACTCTTCTGATTTTTTCGCTTATAAAAGATATGTTATACTCCGGGCTGAGGTGACCCTATGAAAAAGATCGCGGTAATTTCAATGCTGGGAATATGGCTCCTTTGCGTCGCGCTGCCTGTTTTGAGAGCGGCCGGGGATGGAACAACGGATGAAGCGACGGGGACAGGCATGACCGGAACTCCCCAGGAAATGGCGGATCTTCAAAAAACGCTTGGAAGCGAAAGAGTGGACGATCTTGAACAAAGCGTTTCCGATCTGAAGCAGACCGTGAACGCCTTGACCGACCGTGTTGCGGACCTGGAGCGCACCGTTTTCGACGACAATTCCAGACAGTAAGCGCTACGCGTCGCGAAAAACTGAACGGGATCCGTCCGCGCCCGGGGGCTTATTCCCCTATTTCTTCCACTTGATCGAGCAGCCGACCGATTTTTTCTGATCCGGGGACACGAGCTGGCCGGCTAATACCGCATCCACGGCAGCGCGAAGATCCTTGCCGGTCGCGGGTGATTTTCCCTTGGGCCGCGTATCATCATATTGACCCCGGTAAACAAGCTTGCGGTTCTCATCGAAGAGAAAAAAATCGGGCGTCGCGACCGCGCTGTACGCTCGCGCGATGTCCTGGGTCCCGTCAAAAAGGACCGGGAAAACAAGATCTTCCGTGAGGGCCATTTGCTTGAGGCTCTCGGGGCTGTCCTCCGGATAAGCTACGGGGTCGTTCGCGCTGATCCCCACGATCCCAAGGCCGGTCCCCTGATAGTCTTTGCCGAATTTCGCAAGGTCCGGCAGAACATGCTTCACATAAGGACAGTGCCGGCACAGGATGACCACCAAAAGCGCTTTCTGGTCGCTAAGATCATCGCGGCGAACGGTCTCCCCCGTCACAACATCCGGAAGCGCAAAATCCGGCGCTTCGCTCCCCAGTTCAAGAACCGGTTTTTTTTCTGCGACCCCGGTCTCCGCCCGAATTCCGGGAACGGAGAAGACAATCGTGAGAAATAAAGCAGGGAGAAAGAGGGGAAAATTTTTAGACATGACCGGCCTCCTTTTTTAGTTTTGCATCGATCTGAAAGCGGCCCTTAAGAAAAACGCGCCCGCGAAACCATTCTATTTTGAAATCTCTTCCGCTACAAGAGAATGAGAGATGACGCCCACCTCCAGAAATCCTTCCGTTAAACCCGGATACGGATCTTGAAGACGAGTTTTTTGACCTTTTCTTTTCCGGACCCCGTTTGGCAGCCGGGGCGGTGAAGCTCGCCGGGCAGGAAGAACGCGCACTGTCCCTTGGAAACGGTTTGGGCTGAAAATCGCTGGGGCGTTGTGAAGAACTGGATATCGGCCGCGACATCGTAATCCGTGACAGGCAGAGGGGCCGGCTCTACGGCGCACTGGATGATCTCCTCGCCTTTTACGACCCATTGCAGATCGGCATAGATCCGGTGGGCCTCAAATTTCTTTTCCTCCGCCGGACCCGGGAGATATTCGGCGATCCTGACAAAAAGATCGCGCCCGAGGATCTCGATCTCGGGCTCCAGGATCCCGGAGCAATCCCGCGAAGACGCGAATTGAAGGATCTCTTTGGAATAAGGGATCCCGGGATAGTTGGCGCAATTTTCGAAAGCGTCAAAGATCATGCGAGGCTTTTCCTCATGCCGGGTTTTGCGCGGCCTGGATAGCGGGCATCGTCAGCTCCGCCTGCCAGCGCATCATGCCGCTTGTTCTCATGATCTCTTCGACCGTCCGCGGCTGGTAACGAGCCACCGCCGTCAGCACAGCGCGGGAAGCCAGAAAACATGGTTCAATATGCAGGTTTTCCGCGATCGTCTTGCATGCAGCGCGCAGAGTTTCCACTTTTTCTTGAGAAACAGGGACTTCGCGCGTCCGGGTCCTTTCGGGAGGCTCGGGCCACTCCTTGGGAGAAAGCCCTTCCGCGGTCCGGATCGCCTGCTCCAGGCGCGCAAGAACTTCTCCCGAGATCCTCTTTAAATAAGAAGGAAGCTCGGCAAGCCCCCGGGCCTTTCTCCGGGCCAGGTCGACCAGATCTTCGTTCTTCAGGATCATGAAAGGCGGGCGGTCCCTTTTGCGGGCCTCCTCATCGCGCCATTTCCAAAGTTCCCGGACAAAGGCAAGCTCCCTGGGAGCCAGACCCGAGGACCCTTTGATGCGCCAAGACTCTTTCGGATCCGCTTGAGGCGGGAGACACGAACTCTCGACCACGCGCTCGCAGCACTCCCGGTGCCAGGCCAAACGGCCCAACGCTTTGAGTTCTTCCGTCAGGCGGTCTGCGATCCCCTCCAGATATCTTGTGTCATCCGAAGCATAGCAAAGCTGTTTGGCGGAAAGCGGGCGCTTCGCCCAGTCGGATTTCTGTCCTGATTTGGAAAGAAGGACCCCGAAGAATTTTTCGGCAAGCGCCGCGAGACCGATCTTTTCATAACCCAGCACTTGAGCGGCCAGCATGGTGTCAAAAACGGGAGCTTGGGGCCGGAAATCGAATGTTTTTTTGAGCATGCGAAGGTCGTAATCCGCCCCCTGAATGATCAATTCTTTTTGGGAAAGGACTTCGAGGAATCCGTCCAGCGGAACTCCGGACAGAGGATCGAGGATGTAGCTTTGCCCCGAAAAACTCAGCTGGGTCAGGCAGACCTTTTCGAAATAATGATGGAGACTGTCTGCTTCCGTATCGAGACCCACCCGCGAAACCCCGCTCATCGCGCCGGTCAAAAGCGCGAGACTCTCCGCATTATCCACATAGAGATATCCTGCGTGACCGGGGGGATTCGGGGTTTTTTCCATGGGGGTGATTATACTACGATGCGGGATCCTTGGAAAATTTGGTTTATGGGGACGGGATCAGTCTTTGGGCTTGGGCGGTTCGGTTTTGGCTTTCCGTCTTCCTTCGATGATCAACGCCACACCCGCCAAAAAGAAAGAGAGGAACCCTAAAAACGAAAAGACCAGACTGGGAAGCGTCCCGACCCAGAACGCGCACCCGATGAGCAGGATGCCGGGGAAAAAGTATTTCCAAAGATAATTTTTCATGACAGCTTCATTCTCGCAGAATCGCCTCCGGACCGCAAGGCGTCTTGATTTGGGCGGCATTCCAAGGTACCATCTTGGTCTGAAATTGATGGGGATTGGGACCATTCCTCCCCTGCCCAAAAGGAGCTGGAGAAAATGACCGAGGTTTTGCTGGACGCTTTAAAAGATACGGTTGCGATGATGCCCTGGCTTTTAGGGATCTATATCGCGCTCGAGTTCCTTGAGAACAAGTCCGAATCTTTTATCGGAGAAAAGATCAGTCACAGGATGGGCGCCGCTCCTTTTTTGGGAGCGCTTTTCGGCTGTATGCCTCAATGCGGTTTTTCCGTTATCGCCGCGACGCTTTACACCCGGAGATGCATTTCCCGCGGAACGCTTTTGGCCGTTTTCCTTTCGACTTCGGATGAAGCCATCCCGATCATTCTGGCGCAGCAGGACAAGGCGCCTCTCGTCCTTTGGCTGCTCCTCGTCAAAGTGATCCTTGCCACAGCAGCTGGTTATGCGGTCGACTTTTTTTTCAGGAATAAAAATATCCCCGCGACACATCCCCCACACGCTCCCGTAATTCCCCAAGGCGGGCACCGGCACTGCGATTGTCACGGCCACAACCCCGCGGCTCCGAAATGGAAAACCTTTTTCCTCTTTCCTCTTAAACATACGCTGAAGATCTCTTTTTTTATTTTTATCGTGTCGCTTGGGATCGGGCTGCTCGTCGCAAGGTCGGGAGAAGAGGGTTTGGAGCGGGTCTTCTTCGCGGGAACTTTTCTTCAGCCGCTTTTCGCGGTCCTGGTCGGTCTGATCCCCAATTGCGCGGCCTCGGTCGCCATCACGGAGGTTTTTCTCAAGGGCGGGATCTCGTTCGGCTCTGCGATCGCCGGACTCTCGGCAGGCGGCGGTCTGGGTCTTCTGGTTTTGATCAAGGAGAACAAGGACCGCAAGGAAACCCTTCTGATCCTCGGCCTCCTTGCCGCGATCAGCCTTGCTGCGGGCATTCTGCTGAATCTTTTCAGCTAGCCGCGCCTGAATCCCCTTCCCCGTTCATTCCGTTTACGCTACAATTCCTTGCGTCATTCACTTGAGAGGGAGGGTCTATGGATTGGAAGATCTTTGCGGCCACGATGAGCGCTATTTTTTTCGCCGAGCTTGCCGACAAGACCCAGCTGGTGGCGATCACCATGTCCGGAAAAACCGGAAAACCCTGGCCGGTATTC
>CAZGCC010000065.1:0-8136 GCA_964524195.1 uncultured bacterium
AGAAGTACCCCTTCTCGGGGCCGGGATTCTTTTTTTAAAATATCCCCCAATCCTGACTCCGAGGATATTAATAGAGAGGCTGGGGCGGCGCCTGGATGAAAAAAGCCTGGATGTGAATTTGGACTGGTCTTCGCTAAAATTCGATGCTAGATTACCTCTCTCATGAAAAAAATATTCTCTGCAGTTATCATCTCAATGGTTTTTCTTGCGGCTTCATTCCCTGTGACAGCCGAAGAGGTCGAGATCCAGGGAGAGGGGACGCCCCAGCGCAAGCTTCAGCGCGGTTTCCTGAATGTCGCGCTTTCTCCTTTTGAGATATCCAATGAACTTTCCAAAGAAGTTCGTAATGACACGCTTCCTCCGAGCTGGGTCGCGGGTCTTGGCCGCGGCGCTTTTTATACCGTGGGGCGTGCTCTGGTGGGGGTTTATGAGATGGTGACTTTCGCGCTTCCTTATCCGGCGAACTACAAGCCGGTCCTTCAGCCTGAATTCCCGTGGCAGCTCGCTCCCTCCTCTGATAAACGACAAGATAGTTAACGAACGCAGTTTTGATTTCCCTGAAGAGTTGGAAGTTCTCAAGGATGGCTGATATTATTAATTCGCATGGTTCAAAGCGGAGAGTTTCATAAGATGAAAAAGGCCAATGCGTGAGACAAAAGAATAAAGGCATCGGCTTTCTCGCAAGGGCTAATGCATGGGACAAAAGAATAAAGGCATTGTCTTTCTCGCAAAGGATTAAAATGCTTCCAGCATTCCTTCTGGCGCTTTTTTTCATCTACCTCCCAGTAACGATTGCGGGATGTCTCTTGATTTGCGTCACAATGTTTCTTCATGTGGTTCTTGGTATTCAATTCCCGGTCATAACTGTTTATTTCATCATATGTATCCTCTCGCTAGTGCTAGTCGGTTTCCTAGCTATACAGAAAATTCCTACTGACAAAAGATTGCTAAAAAAACTAGACGATTTAGAAAAAATCTAAGTTGTGATTTTACGGAAAGGAAACTTAGACAACTGATGTAATTGAGATTGCAAAGAGTTCGGGAAATGCCTTGGGGGAGAAAGAATTGTTGGATTTTCCGGAATCTCAAATCTCAGATTTGAGATTTGTTTTTTGTCGAGCTATGACAAAGAATCGAGGACTTCCTTCGCGGCTCGCGCGCTCGCGCCTCTTTGGCCGAGCTTCTCCCGGACCTGCCGGAACTCTTCCCTCATTTTTTGATGCAGCTCAGGATTTTTAAGGAAGACCTTGGCTTCATGAGCCAGAGTTTCGGGGTGGGCATCCTGCTGGATGAATTCGGGGACGACCTTGTCATCCGCCAGAAGATTCACAAGACCAAGGTAGGGGACCTTGATGAGGTGTTTGCCGAGAAGATAGGTTGACCAGCTGGCCCTATAAAGGAGGAAGAATGGCGTTCCGATCAGAGCGGTCTCCAGCGTGGCGGTTCCCGAGGCCACGAACGCGAAATCCATCGCTTTCACAAGTTCATAGAAAGACACATCGAGACATTCAGGCTTCAGAGGGGCTTTTGCAAGGATCGCATCGTAGATCTCGGGGCGGACATTAGGAGAGCGCGAAATATAAAAAATCGTTCCGGGGATCTCCTTTTGGAGAAGATCCGCCGCGCGAAGCATGACCGGCAGGATCCGTTTGACCTCTTTTTCCCGTGAACCCGAAAATAATCCGATCGCTTTTTGGCTGGGAGCGATCCCGATTTTGGCGCGAAGTTCCGGGGCGGCCGGGAGTTCCGGAATAGCGTCCAGAAGGGGATGTCCCACAAATTTTACGGCGACGCCTTCTTTTTCGTAGAATTCTTGTTCAAAGGGAAGGATCACGAGCATTTCACGGATATGTTTTTTGATGATGTGGATCCGGCGTTTCCCCCAAGCCCAGAGTTGCGGGGAGATGTAGTAAAGAATCGGAAACTCCCGGGGGATCTTCTTGGCGAGGCGGAGGTTAAAAGCCGGAGAATCGATTACGATCACCGCGTCCGGTTTTTCGCTCGCGATATTCTTAAGCGTTTCGTTAAAGATCTTCAGGTATTTAAAATAATTCCGCAGGACATCGCCCAGGCCGAGCGCCGAGATCTTGGTCATATCGCTGAAAATCCGCATTCCCGCCGCCTGCATTTTAGCGCCGCCCACTCCGCAAAATTCCGTTCCTGGAGCAAGCTTCCGGATCTCTGAAATGAGATGGGCTCCGTGAAGATCGCCAGAGGCCTCACAAGCGACTAAGAAAATTTTTTTCGGAGGGTTCATCGCGCGGGGGCTGTAGGTTGGGGGTGCTCGGCCTGGATCCGGTGGGCGATTTCAAGGGCCAGTTTCAGGGCGTCGCGAGCCGCGGTATCGGGATGCCCCAGGCTTTTTCCGGAACGGATATTCGCGACAAAGAATTTCAGCTCTTCTTTGAGCGGTTCCGCTTTTTCGATCGTGACCTCTTCTTGCGAGATCTCATTACCGTTTTTGCGGATGATCTTTCCGGTCTGGTTCCCGTAATCGAGCGAGATATAAGCGTCTTCCTGAAAGATGCGGATCTTCCGTTGTTTTTCGAAGGTCAGCCGCGAGGCGGTGATGTTGGCGATCGTGCCGTTCTTGAATTTGAGGCGGATATTCGCGATGTCCTCGAACGGGGTCAGCACATTCACGCCGACCGCATCGAAGGAAAGAACTTCGGACTTGATCAGCCCCAGAACAATATCCAGATCATGGATCATGAGGTCCAGCACCACGCCGCAGTCGTTGATGCGCCCCGTGAAAGGCCCTAGGCGGTGGATCTCAAGGAAACGGATGTTTTTCACGATCGCTTCCGCGCGTTTGTAAGCGGGATTATGCCGTTCAATATGTCCGACCTGGAGGGCGCAATTTTTTTGCCGCGCGAGGGCGAGAAGCTCATCGGCTTCCTCCAGTTTCAGGGTGATAGGTTTTTCGATCAGGGTATGAATGCCGGTTTTCAGGAATTCTTTCGCGACCGAATAATGGCTCGAGGTGGGGGTGGCGACGCTTACGGCGTCCACTTTCCCGAGGAGATCCCGAAAATCCTTGTAATAGGTAGTCCCGAGTTCCTTCGCCTTGTCTTCTTTGGCGGGATCGGGGTCTGCGATGCCAACGAGGTTGCATCCGGGGAGGTCGCGGTAGATCCGGGCATGTTCTTTACCCAAATGTCCCACACCGACCACGCCGACCCTGAGGGGTTCTGTCATCCTAAATCCTTTGTGTTTAATGAGTTATCAAGGAGTAAGGCAAGATTTCGAAAGCTTAAATCATAACCTTGAGGAGTGTCAACGAATATGTTACAGTGTGCTCCCTTGTTTCACAGGGAGCCGGGGAACGGCGAGTGTTGAACGCAACCGTTCCTCGTTACCCGTTTCCCATTCCCCGATCCGGGAGGATTATGGAAATTTATAAAAGACTATTAGCTTATGTAAAGCCCTACCGCTGGCGCCTGGCCATCGCTTTTCTGTGCATGCTCGCTTTTTCCATGTCTAACGCGCTCGTCTCCGTGGCCATCTATGTGATCACAAAAGGGTTTTTCCAGCAGGGCAATGTGGTCATCGACAATGTTCCTTATATCTCCAAATACTTTCCCCAACTCGCTTCGCTCTCTTTGCCTTTGATCTGGGCTCCTATCTTTTTGGTGATCGTGTTCATTTTGCGCGGCTTGTTTGACTATATCTCGAATTATCAAATGGCTAATGTGGGGATCCTTGCGGTCCGCAAGGTCCGGGACGATCTCTACCGTCATTTAGTCTACCTCTCCCATGATTTTTACGCGAAAGGCCGCACCGGCGATTTCCTTTCCCGCATCACGAACGATGTCGGCCAGATCCAGGGCGCGGTCACGGATGTGATCACCGATCTTGTGAAACAGCCGCTCGTGATCCTGTTCAATATCCCCTTTATTTTTATCTGGGGTGGCAAATACGCGGTGATCGCGATCCTGATCTTTCCGCTGGTCACGATCCCGATCGTGCTTTTGGGAAAACAGATCCGCAAATTGACGAAAAAAATGCAGGAACGGACCGGGGACATCACTTCCTTTATCGGAGAAACGCTGTCCGGTGCGCATATCGTCAAGGCTTTTACGAGTGAAGAGCGGGAGATCCGCCGCTTTGAAGAGATCAACAAAAGTGTTTTTGATTTTTTCAGAAAAACAATGAAGATCACGATCATCCAGCGCCCCTTGATCGAAGTGATCGGCGCGGTCGGAGGCGCGTTGGCGGTATGGTTCGGGATGAAGTACCTGCCTCCGGAACGGTTCGCGGCTTTTTTCCTTGCGCTTTATATCTGCTATGAACCTCTCAAGAAGATCAGTAAGGTGAACAGCACCATCCAGCAGTCCATTGCCTCCGGCACCCGCATCTTTGAAGTTCTGGACTCCAAGCCGTCCATCCAGAACCAGCCCAATGCGATCGTTTTTAATGAGCCCGTTCGCGAGGTCGCCTATGAAAGCGTGAGTTTTTGTTATGAGCCGGAGAAATGGGTGCTCCGGGATATTGAGATCAAGGCCAAGCACAACGAGGTCATCGCGTTCGTGGGAGCGAGCGGTTCCGGGAAAACAACGCTCATTAATCTTCTGCTCCGTTTTTATGATCCTGTGCAGGGTTCCATCAAGATCAACGGAAAAGATATCCGCGATCTCACGCTCCGCTCCCTGCGCGACATGATCGGGATCGTTTCTCAGGAAACCGTGCTCTTCAACGCCACGATCCGCGAAAATATCGCATATGGAAGACCCGAGGCGAGTTTGGATGAGGTCAAAAAAGCTGCGGAGATCGCCTACGCGGATCATTTTATCGAAGCGCTTCCGGAAGCCTATAACACGCCGCTGGGCGACCGCGGGCTCAAGCTTTCGGGCGGGGAGCGCCAGCGGATCGCGATCGCCCGCGCGCTTCTCAAGGACCCCCCGATCCTGATCCTCGATGAAGCCACTTCGCATCTGGACACTCAAAGCGAAAAAGAAGTTCAAAAGGCTTTGGAGAATTTGATGAAGGCCCGCACGGTGTTCGTGATCGCCCACCGGCTCAGCACGATCCAAAAAGCCGACCGCATTCTTGTCATGGATAAGGGCAAGATCGTCCAGCAGGGAACCAACGAGTTCCTCTTGCGTATGGGCGGGATGTATAAAAAACTCTACGACCTCCAGTTCAATCTTTGATAGCCCTGCAGTCCTCCCGCAGGCTTGATACGGTTTCTATGGATCCCAAACAGTCTCACGCAGAGCCTCCCAAAAAACGGCGGCCCCGTTATAAAGGCACGCACCCGCGCCGATTCGAAGAAAAATATAAAGAACTGAACCCTTCAAAATATGCCGGGGATATCCAGAAGATCCTGGAAAGCGGGAAAACACCCGCCGGTTCGCATCGCCCCATTTGCGTTGCGGAGATCCTCAAGGTCCTCAAGCCCCAACCCGGAGAAACGGGTCTGGATGCGACGCTGGGCTCCGGCGGACATGCCCGGGAACTTCTCACGAGGCTTAGACCCGGCGGCCGTCTTTTTGGGATCGATGTGGATCCGATCGAGATCGTTCGTGCCGCGGCGCGCCTCCGGGGATCGGGTTTTACCGGAACGGAGCTTGTGATCCGGCGGACCAATTTTGCGGGGATCCCCAAACTGCTCGCGGATGCCGGAGGCGGATTCGATCTCATTCTCGCCGATCTCGGTGTTTCCTCCATGCAATTGGATGATCCTTCGAGAGGTTTTAGTTTCAAGGCGGAAGGTCCGCTCGATCTGAGGCTTAATCCTCAAAGAGGCCGTCCGGCATCGGAATTCATCCGCTCCGTCACGGAAAAAGATCTCGAGGAGATCCTCCGGGTCCATTCCGATGAGCCGGATTCCCACGCGATCGCGAAAGCGATTCATCATGCCCGGGAAAAGATCTCGACCACGACCGGACTTTCGGAGATCATTCGCCGGACCGTGTCCCGGGTTTCTCCCGCCGCTCCCGAAGAAGCGGTCACGCGCTCCCTCCGGAGGGTTTTTCAGGCCATCCGGATCGCCGTCAATGATGAGTTCTCCGCGCTGGACCAGTTCCTGAGGAATTTGCCCTACTGCCTCAAGCCCGGAGGCAGGGCCGCGGTCCTGACCTTTCATTCGGGGGAGGACGACCGCGTGATGAATTCTTTCAAGGAAGGTTTCAAAGCAGGGATCTATGCGGATATGGGCCGCGAGGCGATACGGGCTTCCCGCAAAGAATGCTATGATAACCCACGATCCAAAAGCGCGATCCTTCGCTGGGCTGTTAAAAAATAGGAAGCATTATCAATGGCGCTGATCAGTTTACAGGACATCTCGCTCGCTTACGGAGGACCGCCTCTTTTTGATCATATGGATCTCCAGCTCGAACAAGGAGAGCGCGTGGCGCTTCTCGGCCGCAACGGCACGGGAAAGACCACGCTGATGAAGGTGATGGCGGGGGCCCTGACGGCTGATTCAGGGAAGGTGGTCTATCAGCGGGGGATCCGGGTCACTCATTTGCCGCAGGAAGTTCCGGCGGGTATTTCCGGGAATGTCTTCGATCTTGTTCTCTCGGGACTGGGCGATCGCGTGAAGCTCTTAAGCGATTATCATCATGTCAGCCATCGCCTTCAGACGGAATATTCCGAACAGCTTATGAAACAGCTGGGGGATCTTCAAGCCGAGATGGACCATACGCAGGCCTGGGAAATGAACCGGGAAGTTGAAGAAGTGATCTCACATGTGAAGCTCGATCCCGAAAGTCTTTTCGAACAATTATCCGGAGGACAAAAAAAGCGGGCCCTGCTCGCCCGCGCGCTGGTGCTCAAGCCCGAAGTGCTGCTTCTCGATGAGCCCACCAATCATTTGGATATCGATTCGATCGATTGGCTTGAAACCTTTCTCAAGGAATATCCCGGGACCCTTTTCTTTGTGACCCACGACCGGACTTTTATGACGCATCTGGCGACGCGGATCGTCGAGCTTGATCGCGGAAGGCTTTTTAGCTGGGAGTGCAACTATCCTCTCTTTCTTGAGCGCAAGCAGATGGCGCTTGACGCGGAAGAAGCCGAACGAGCGCGATTCGAAAAAAAACTGGCGCAGGAAGAGATCTGGATCCGGCAGGGGATCAAAGCCCGGCGGACCCGCAACCAGGGGCGCGTGGTGGCTCTGGAACGGTTGCGGGAAAAGAAACGGGC
The DNA here is from genome assembly GCA_964524195.1 of uncultured bacterium. Taxonomy (GTDB): domain Bacteria; phylum Omnitrophota; class Omnitrophia; order Omnitrophales; family Aquincolibacteriaceae; genus Aquincolibacterium. The sequence goes on from CAZGCC010000065.1 coordinate 7,150, forward strand.
CGAGCGGCGGGCGATCGGGAAGGTAAAGATGAAAGCGCAGGTCCCCGATTCGTCCGGGCATCTCATCATCAAGGCGCACCATGTGACGCACGGCTACGAGGGGAAGCTTTTGATCCGCGATTTTTCGACCAAGATCATGCGGGGAGACAAGATCGGGGTGATCGGGCCGAACGGGTGCGGGAAGACGACACTGCTGAAACTTTTGCTCGGTCAGCTCGAACCTCAAAAAGGGACCGTCCACCTCGGGACCGGGCTTCAGGTCGCGTATTATGACCAACTCCGGGAGCAGTTGGATGAGGAACAAACGGTCGCTAAAAATGTGAGCGAATCCGGCGATACTGTGATCGTGAACGGAAAACCCCGGAACATCATCGGCTATTTGCAGGATTTTCTTTTTCCGCCGGATCGCGCGCGGACACCGGTGAAGGTTCTCTCAGGCGGTGAGCGGAACCGTCTTTTTCTCGCGAAGCTTTTCATCAAGCCGGCGAATCTTCTCGTGATGGACGAACCCACGAACGATCTCGATGTCGAGACGCTGGAGCTTCTGGAAGAACTTCTTGTGGAATATCCCGGGACCGTGCTCTTGGTCAGTCACGACCGTTCCTTCCTGAATAATGTGGTCACTTCCACCATGGCGCTTGAAGGGGATGGCGTGGTCCGGGAATATCCGGGCGGGTATGACGATTGGCTAAGCCAGCGGATCGTGAAGTCCGCCGCACCCAAGTCCAAAGACAAGGTTTCCCCAACGACTTCCGGGAAGATCTCGCCGGCTTTTTCGGCGAAAGAACAGCGGGAACTGGCGAATCTTTTAAAGAAGATCGAAAAAGAGGAAGCGGAGCAGGAAAAGCTTTACCAGCTCATGGCGGAGCCGGGGTTTTATCAGAAAGATCCCAAAGAGATTTCGCGCATCAAATTGCAGGCCGAAGCCCTTACCGCCGGACTTGCCCTCTCGTATGACCGTTGGGAAACCCTCGAAAAACTGAAAAA
>CAZGCC010000066.1:0-8114 GCA_964524195.1 uncultured bacterium
TAGCCTCTTTTGCGGCGCGCGAACTCTTGATCAGCACGCTCGCGATCGTGCATCGCGTGCAAAGCGAGGGGGAGGGAGTGACTGCGGGACTGATCGAGGCTTTGCAGTCGGCAAAATCTCCTGAGACCGGAAAACCGCTCTACACGCCGCTTGTGGCCGTGGGCCTCATGGTTTTTTATGTTTTTGCCTGCCAATGTCTTTCAACCTACGCCGTCTTGAAGCGCGAGACAGGCTCTTGGGGATGGACCTTTTTCACGATCTTCTATATGACGGCGCTTGCATGGGGCAGCGCTTTTGTGGTTTATCAAGGGGGAAGGCTTTTAGGATTCGAATGAAAGGGGTGAACCATGGATGCTAATGAAGTTCTCGCGCTTTCGATCGTGGCTATCGCCGCCTTGCTTGCGTTGCGTTGTTTTTTTGTCAAAAAGGGAGGCGGGTGCTGCAATTCCGGTTGTTTCCCGGGGAATGGGCCAAAGTCTGAGTCAAAAGAGAAAAAGGTAAAACCTGAGGACGGAAAATGAAAAAGCTCCTTATCCTTCTGATCACTTGTCTTTTCGTTAACATGGGGTTGGCGCACGCGGATTGCGCCCTCCAGGAATATGAGCTTAGCCAAGCCAAGATCTCGTCTGAGGAGATTGCCATAGAACATTCCAAACTTATCACCATGGATGCTTCGATAATCGATCCGGGCCATGTCGAAGTGGATCTTTTTTACACTCTCCAGGGAGGTAGTTTTGCGTGGGGAACGGATGGTAAACGGAAAAAGAGACGGGAGGTTTTGAATCAGAGCTGGGATACCGAGACCTATATCGGTCTTTTCAAGAATGTCGATATCGGCATCTTCCAGGGCTTTACGAGTTTGACCGACCGGGAGAGCAACTATAACGAAATGGCAGGTGTCATCGATCCCGATACAGGGGAGGAAATGGAAGATCCCACGGAAGGTCCCTTCCACGGAGGGGGAATCGGCGATCTTGGGATCACGGGCCGCTGGAGGTTCTATCATAACGAGCAAAAAAAACTTGAGATTGCGTACAATCCGACCGTGATCATCCCGACGGGCCGTCGCAGCAACCTGGATCACCTGGGCCCGAGTCAGGGATACACCAGCCTTACGAACGCTCTTGTGTTCACAAAGGATATAAAGCGTTTCACCGGGAATTTCTCAGTCGGATACACCGTGCCGCTGGCGCATTCCTACAGAACCGGAAATTCCGCCGGGAGTTATGATCTGAACTTAGCGATCGGCTATCAGGTATTTTCCTGGCTTCAGCCCGAGGTCGAGATCCTTTGGGCCCAAGGATTTGAAAAACACGGCAAAGGGGCGAAGATCCTGAGTCTGGTGGCCGGCGTTATCATGCCCGTTCATGAGCATGTCCGGTTGGATCTGGGGATCCAGCAGGATATCGCCGGAAGCAGTGTTGACCAAACAACCACCGGTATTTTCAAAATAGCGTTGTTGGCTTAAGAGATTTGCTGCAAAAACCCATCTGAGTTCCGATGTGCGCAGTAAAAGGCATCTAGGCTTCGATCCATTCGCGATCTCTCTCCATTTTGGCAACGAGAATATCGTTCGCCTTACCTCAGCAAAGGATCTTCCGTCTACTTGCATTCTGCGCAAAGGCCTTCGAGTTGCATGGAGTGGGATTCGACGATCGCGCCGAGCTTTCTTTGCACAAAATTCGAAACAGCCTTCAGATTGCACTGTTCCACTTCCTCCACTTTTTTGCATTTCCGGCAGACGAAATGGTGATGATGTCTCGAGCCGGGAAGATGGCAGAGGCCATAGTAGAGCTGACGGTCTTCCGAGGGGATGCGGACCATGAGACCGATCTCTTTGAGCTCTTCAAGGACGCGGTAGACGGTCGGGAGCCCGATCGAGGGGAGCTTTTTCTTTATTTTTTTATGGATCTCGTAAGGGGTTTTGCTGGAGTTCTCCTTGTGAAAAAGATCCAGCACGGCCTCCCGCTGCGAAGTGATCTTAAGGCCGTTCTCTTTGAGCCGGCCGAGATAGGGGTTCATCGTTGCGCCTCCACGGGTTTAAAACAAAGTTGACAACGCGTTAATTATGCATAGAATGCGCTTTCTGTAAATAGAAATGATTTCTAATTAGAAAAAAAGGCGCTTATGAAGGTCGGCAACAGGGTTTTATTTTTCGCAGTGATCTTAGCCGTTCAATGTTATCCCGCCGATAGAGCATGGGCTCAGAAAACCGTTTTTGATCTCGGACAAGTATTGGTTTCTGACGCAGAGGATGATGAAAAGCTTGATATTGCGGAAAAGACCAGGATCGACCAAAAATCCTTAAAATCGCATAAGGTCGTGGACCTTGCCGAGATCCTCTCGGATGAACTTGTGGAAGCTTCCATGATCCGTAAAAGCGGCTATGGGAATGAGGTCGGGTTGAGGGGTTTTACGAAAAATAATCTCCGTTTTTCTCAGGATGAGACGCTTATCGAAGGCTCCTGCGGAAGCCGGAAAGATCCCCCCCTTTCCCATATCAACCTCCTGACCATCGATAAGCTGGAGGTCAACGAGGGGCCGTATGATGTCGCCGTGCCTGGCGCGTTAGGCGGCGACATCAATGTGATCACGAAAGACCCCAGGCGGGGATTTCACGGGGAGTTTTTATCAAAATTCGGTTCTTTCGACTATTTAAGCCAGGGCGGTTTTTTGAGCGGCGGCAATAAGCTGGTCCAAGGGCTTTTCGGATATAACTATTCAAGGTCGGGACAGTATCATGACGGTGCGGGCAACCGTTTGACGAGTTTCAATCCGAACTATAATCAAAAAGGCCAGGACATGGCGGCTTTTGAAAAGCATGATTTTTGGGGGAAGCTCAAAGTGGCGCCTGCTGAGAATCATGAGTTGACGCTCACTTCATCTTACGGCCGGGGAAATGATATTTTGACGCCTCGCGTCGCGATGGATACAGAGATCGAGCGGAATTATTTTAACAAGCTGGACTACACGATCCGTGATCTTGGGAAGTTCTCAGACCGGTTGAGTGTCTCAGGGTACTATAACCGCATCGAACATTATCCTTCCGGAAAATTCCGCACGGGGATCGTCAATCAGCGGAAGATCGAGGCCATTTCCTATATTACGGGGGCCCGGATCGAGAACGAGATCAAATCGGATATCGCAGTGATCACCGGAGGTCTCGATGCTTATTACCGGAATTGGTACGGCGAAGTGATGAGCCGCGAGACAGAGCAGGTCTTGAATAAGTCTCTTTTCCCTGATGTGAATGAGCTCGATTTTGGAGCTTATGTCAAAGCGGAGAAGGATATCGGCAAGCTGTCGGTCACGGGAGGGCTCCGTGCCGATATTTTCCATACGAAGGCCGACAGGACCCTGGTGTTTAGTAGAACGCTGACGGATGAGAACGGCCAAACCGAATTTTTCCCAAGCGCTAACCTTTTTTTGAAATATTTCTTCACCCAAGAAACAGCTCTGTTTGGAGGATTAGGGCTTTCCACAAGAACCCCGAGCGCTGTGGAACGGTACATCCAGGAAGGAGCGGGATACTATGGTAATCCCGACCTGAAGTCAGCGCGTAATTTTGAAACTGATATCGGATTTGAAACGGAGTTTTTTAAACGCTGGAAGATCAAGGCAAAGGGGTTCTACAGTTATCTGAAGAACTTTATTTATCAAACAGCCGTTCCGGCCAGGACCTACACGAATATTGACGCGTATTTGATCGGCGGGGATGTCAAATCGACCTTTGACCTCGGGAAAGGGTTCGAGTTGGAAGGCGGATTGGCTTATCAGCGGGGAGGCAAGTACAAACGGCCTCAGGGCAATAATGACAAGGATCTTGCCGAGGTCGCTCCCTTAAAAGTCAAAGCGGCGATCAATTACGACCGGGGGGGATTCTTCTCAACGGTTGAATGGGTCCACTCGAATGCCCAGCAGAGAGTGGATGTCGCCGCAGGAGAAGTGCACATCAAGGGTTGGGATGTCTTTAATCTTCGCGGCGGGTACGCGTTCGATAATTCGATCAGGCATTTTGAATTTCTGAACGGCGCTGTCGTTTATCTCGGGATCGATAATATTTTAAACAGGAATTACGCGATGGCGAATTCCTACGAATACGATCCGACGAGTACGACCGGCGCTAATGTCCGGATCGTGAATGAGCCGGGCCGTTTCATGTACGCAAGTCTTTCCTACAAATTCTAGAAGGAGCTGACGATGACGGATTTTCTCTTAAAGGGCGGTTTTTTTATCTGGCCGATCCTTTTGTGCTCGATCATTTCTCTAGCGGTGATCTTGGAACGGCTCGTATTCTTCCGCAAAACGCGCCTCAAGAACAAGAATCTCCCCGAGAGAGCGCTCGCCCTTATCCATGCGAAGAAAACGGGCGAAGCGCTTGCTTTATGCGAAGCGGAATCGAGCTTCCTGGGCCGGTTCCTTTCTGTGGGACTCAAGGTCGCTGAGCGAGGCGAGGATGAAAAGCAGAAGATCCTCCGTCGCGCAGGTTCCCGGGAACTGGAGGCAGGCGAAAAATACCTCCGCGTTCTTTCCGTGATCGGAAACATTTCCACGCTTCTTGGGCTTTTGGGGACTGTCACGGGTATGGTCCAGACTTTTATGACCATTGAAAAGGCAGGGGGGATGGCTGATGTGACGATCCTGGCCGGGGGCATCTGGGAAGCTCTTTTGACGACGGTGGCCGGGCTATGCGTCGCGATCCCGACGCTTGTTTGTTTCCATTATTTCGAGAGCGTTGTTGATGGTCGTTCCATTCAAATGAAGAATGCGGCTTTCGATGTCCTTAAGGTTCATTAGTTCTAAAGCGCTTATAGCTCCCTTTTTTAAGGATAAAGGAATTTAGATGGCATCACTTGAATTTGAAAAGCGAAAAAGATCCGGGTTGACTCTGGATATGACGCCTCTCATTGATATGGTGTTTTTACTACTGATCTTTTTTGTGCTTTCTTCCCAGTTTGTTTCGCATAAGGGATTTAAAGTAAAACTCCCCAAAGCGGCGCACGCCCAGACCCAAAAGAATGAATCCGTAACAGTGATTATCAGCAAGGATGGCCGGATCTCGCTCGGAGGGAAAGAAGTGCTGCTAAAGGACCTGAAAGGGGCTCTTCTCTCCGCGTTAATGGGAGCCGGTTCAAAATCATTGGTCATCAAAGCGGATGAAGGCGTTTCTTTGGGATCGGCTGCGAAGGTCATGGATATTGCCAAGGATGCGGATGCGGACGGTCTGGTGATATCCACACAGAGTTCAGGCCATGAAAGCGGGGACTGAGTTCCAGGCCTGTCTCCTTGCGTCTTTGGTCGTGCATGCTGCGTTGATCGGGGCCGGAAATATCCGGTTCTGGGATTCTCCCGAACAAAAGTCTTTCGAGATCGAGTTCGAAGCAGTTAGAGAACTATTGCCTGAGCGGTACGAACTTGAAAAAGAAAAAAAGATAGAAGTTCCGGAGAAAGAAGCCTCTTCCCAGGCCATCGTTGAAAAACTCGAGGACTCTTTTAAGAAATCCTTTCTTCGATACCAGGACAGCATTAAGCAAAAGATCCAGGAGGAAAGGGACTATCCCCGCGCGGCTTTGCGTGTGGGTCAACAGGGGATCGTCCGGATCGCTTTTAGAGTTTTGTCTTCCGGGCGAATAGAGGATCTGAAGCTCATTCAGCCTTCGAATGTTCCGGAGCTCGACAAGGAGGCGCTGGATGCTGTCCGGCGCGCCAGTCCTTTCTCCTCCTTCCCTGATGATTTCAAAGAGGCAGAAGTGGAAATCGAAGTGGATATTGTTTTTAAAATATCAGGGAAATAAAATAGCGGGATCTGCTGTTCCGAATCGCTTCATCGTCGTCACTCTCAGTCAGGAGGGTGATTTTCATGAGGCAAAACAGTTCTGCTGCGTTAGTATGTTCCCAATCAAAGGAGGTGTTTTATGGAAGAACAAAAACCGAAGCAATCAAATCCCTGTTATTGCACAGCGGTGCTTGGAGCTCTGGTGATCGTGTTTGCCTGGTGGCAGGTCAGCTGGGCCCCGATCGCTCTGACGGTTCTTGGTATCGCGGTGATCATCAAGACCTTTGTGAGCTCTTGCTGCTGCCAGGATGACGCCTGCAAAACTAAAAAATAGCGCTTTGAAGGCTGTCTCTTTTTCTGAGGAGGTCAGAGCGTGATCGTCTGTCCTTCGCTTAAGGAGAGGCAGTTTCTCCTGTAGATTTTTTGGAACAAGCGGACGGCATTCCGGCCGGTGCAGTGAAGCGGAATAACTTTTTTGACTCCGAGGGATTCGAGCTCTTCGAGGACCTTTTTGTTCTCTTCCGGCGTATTGTCCTTCATATGAAACCCGCCGCAAACGGCGTAGATCTTCCTGCCGAATATTTTGATGGCGTGCTTTACGATCCGGACGATCCCCGGATGGGCGCAGCCGGTGATCACGGAAAATCCATTCCTCGATCTTACGATAAGAGACTGCTCGTAAAGGATCCCTCGTCCTGTGTCGGCTCGCATCTGGCCCAGCGAAAAAATGTCCGTCCTGATCTTTCGCGCATTTTTGATCATGATAGGGACGGCACCCTTTTGCCGGAGAAGGCTTTTTAGATCCTTTCCGGTTCTTTCACAGATAAAGACTCTGGCTTTCGGATATTTCTGAAGAAAACTTTCAAGTCCCGCGATGTGGTCCCAGTCTTCGTGGGAGATGACAATATGTTCAACGTGGGAAAGATCGATTTTGAACTTACGGATGTTCTTCCAGAAAATATCCGCCCGGCCAAAAGCATCAAAAAGGACATCGCCGATCAGAAAGGAAACTCCCCAGCGAAAGGCCCTTCGCTCCCGTTTTGTGGAACCTTCGGCGATCAGCCGTATTTTCACAGATCTTTTCCCTCGACCGCTTTTGCGGCTTTCTCGACGCATTCGAGACAGGATATCTTTTTAAGAGACTTGATCTCGCGGCATTTCGCCGATCCGGCGATCTTTTTAAAAGCTTCCGGGAATTCCGCGGCTTTTTGAGAGTCTGATTTTTCAAGCAGGCGCTTGGCCGCGTAGACGGCGCCACAGTATCCCTCGGGAGCCCGGCCTCCGCCGAATCCTGAGCAAGCCTGAAGTTCTTCCTCGGAAAGAGCAATAGTGTCCTTAAAGGCGTGCGCAATAGATTCGCAGCAGTTCATCTTTTTGGGGCCCGTTCGGTCCAGATAATTTTTTTTAGCTTTTTCAACGCTCATCGCAGATCCTTTTCCTATTTTCCGAAGGCGACATCGAGGAACATCATAAGAGCGAATCCAAGAATGGTGCCTGTCGTTGCGAGATCGCCGTTCCCGTTCTGCTGGGATTCGGGGATGACTTCCTCGACGACGACAAAGATCATGGCGCCTGCCGCGAACGCGAGTGCGAAGGGAAGAAGCGGCTGGACGACCATTACGATTGCGGCGCCGATCACGGCTGCCACAGGCTCTACAGCTCCCGAAAGCAAACCGTACCAAAAGCTTTTCCCCTTTGATAATCCATCCCGGTGAAGCGGGAACGAGACTGCGAGCCCTTCCGGGAAATTCTGGATCCCAATCCCGACCGCAAGCGCTATGGCGGCCATGAGCGGCATGGGGTTCAGGCTGGCGCCCGTGGAGCCAAACGCGACCCCCACGGCGAGACCTTCGGGGATATTGTGGATCGTAAGGGCAAGCACAAGTAGCGTGCATTTCGGCCATTTTGTTTTGATCCCTTCGACCTTTTCATCCGGCATCAGGGGGTGAAGATGGGGAAGGATCTTGTCGATCCCCCGGAAAAACGCGGCGCCGAGAAGAAAACCGATCAGGGCCGGAAGCCAAGGAATCATACCTTGTTCGTGAGCCATTTCAATTGAAGGCGCGAGAAGCGACCAGAAGCTTGCTGCGATCATGACCCCGGCCGCGAAGCCGAGCATGATATCGAGGATCTTCTGGTTGATCTTTCTGAAGATAAAAATGGTGGCCGCACCGAGCCCCGTCATGCCCCAGGTGAAAAGTCCGGCCAGGAGGGCCTGAAGAAGGACAGGGGGTTGTTCTAAAAATGCGTTCATGGAGATTCCTCACCCGACAGGGACGGTTCTTAAAGAAAGAACCGTCCCTGATGTGGCAATGCCTTAATGCGGTTTTTAAGCGAC
>CAZGCC010000067.1:0-228 GCA_964524195.1 uncultured bacterium
TGCAATTCAGGATCTCGTCCGCCTTGGTATGGGCCGGAACCACTTTGACGCTGAACCCGTGCTGGTTGAGTTTGCGAAGGATATTCCGTTTGATGCCGCTATCAACCGCCACGATATCGTATTTTTTCTTCCGCGAATCCCCCCACGCGAACTCGGCCGGCATAACTTCCGTAAACTCATAAGCTTCGCGGCTCGTCACTTCTTTAACAAGATCGACCCCGACGATGC
>CAZGCC010000067.1:238-550 GCA_964524195.1 uncultured bacterium
AAAGACAGGGTGCTTCTTGTGACGGAACCCTTCAAGCGACTTATCGTTCAGGTTGACATGCGTGATCTCCACTTCGTCCTTAGGAAGAGAGTCGATATTGACCACAAAATTATGGTTTTGCGAAGTGATCTCGATCTTTCCGGTTTTGAGATCCATTACCGGCTGGTTATTCCCATGGTGCCCGAATTTGAGCTTGGAGGTCTTCCCGCCGAGCGCCTGTCCGATCATCTGGTGTCCAAGACAGATCCCGAACATCGGAACCTTTCCGATCAGCTTACGGACCGTTTCAACAAGATATTTTACCGCCGCCGG
>CAZGCC010000067.1:611-7922 GCA_964524195.1 uncultured bacterium
AAGATATTCCATTTGATGCCACTATCAACCGCCACGATGTTATATTTTTTCTTTCGCGAATCCCCCCACGCGAACTCTTTAGGCATGACTTCGGTAAAATCATAAGCTTCGCGGCTCGTCACTTCTTTGACGAGATCGACCCCTACGATGCTTGGCGACAGCTTGGCTTTCTTGACGAGCTTTTTGGGATCGAGTTCGAGAGTCGAGATCACGGCCTTTTTGGCGCCCACGGTCCTCAGATGTTTGACAAGTTTTCGGGTATCGATCCCTTGAATGCCGAGAATACTGTGTTGTTTGAGGTATTGATCGAGCGTCATCTCGGAGCGGTAATTGCTCGCAACCGGGCTCAACTCCTTCACGATGAATCCCTCAACCCAGGGCCGTGAGGATTCCCCGTCTGCGGCGTTGATCCCGTAATTACCGATGTGAGGGTAGGTCATACACACCATCTGACCTTTATAGGAAGGATCTGTCAGAATCTCCTGATAGCCGGTGAGGCCGGTATTAAAAACGACCTCTCCAAAAGTTTCGCCGTCGGCGCCGAAACCTTCGCCTTCGAACCACACACCATCCTCGAGTGCCAGTATCGCTTTTTTCATGGAATTCTATTTCCTAGAGGGCGTATTGATAACCCTTTACGAATGTATGAAGAACCTTGCCTTTGAGCTTCCTGCCGTAGAAGCAGGAATTCAGGGATCTCGAATGAACGAACTCTTCGGCAAAGACCCAATCTTTTTCCGCATCCACCAATATAAAATTCGCTTGTTCTCCTGCCTTGAGTCTTCCAAAATTCTGTTTCTTCAGAATCTCCGCCGGAGTCAGACTCATTTTTTTCACAATGTCTTCCAGTTTCCATTTCCTGCCGTGAAAAAGCTCTGTCATGATCACCCCGAAGGCTGATTCCAACCCGATCGTCCCGAAGGGGGCCACTTCAATATCCCGGTCCTTTTCCTCCAAAGCGTGCGGCGCGTGATCCGTCCCGATCGTATCGATCGTCCCATCCTCGAGCCCCTTCAGAAGCGCCTGACGGTCTTTTTCGGTGCGAAGCGGCGGATTCATTTTATAAAAGGTATCGTATTTCACGAATTCTTCATCGATCAGCGCAATATGATGAGGCGTCGCTTCCGCGGTAACCGGCAATCCTTCTGCTTTTGCGCGACGGATCATTTCCACCGCCCCACGCGTTGAAACATGCTGGAAGTGCAGTTGGCATTTGATAAGACGAACGAGCTCAATGTCGCGGGCCGTGGCGATATCCTCAGCCGCATTCGGAGAACCCCGGAGCCCAAGCCTTGAAGAAACAACCCCTTCGTTCATCACGCCGTTGATGCTGATCGAATGATCTTCGGCATGCGACATGATCGGAAGTCCATAGGTCGAGGCATACTCATAAGCCCGCCGCGCCACTCCGGAATCCACCACCCATCCGCCGTCATCGGTCACGGCCACCGCTCCGGCCGCTTTCATTTCCGCCATTTCCGAGATCTTTTTTCCTTCGCGCCCTTGCGTAAGGGTCCCTGCCGGGAAAATATTAAAATTAAGAACATTCGCCCGTTCCATTTGATACTTCACGACCTGCGCGTTATCGCAAGGCGGCTTGGTGTTGGGCATCGTGACGCAGGCGACAAATCCTCCCGCGATCGCGGCCTGAGCGCCTGTTTCGATGGTTTCCTTGTGCTCATGGCCCGGTTCACGAAAGTGCACATGCAGGTCCACAAGCCCCGGCAAGAGGTGGAGTTTTTTTGCGTCCAGGATCTCGGCTTCATCCACCGCAAGGTCTTTTCCCCACTTCACGACACGATGACTTTTCACATGCAGATCCATAACCTCGTCGATCTTGTTCGCGGGATCCACGATATGAGCATTGCGAATGAGAAGATTCTTGACCGAAAGTCCGTTCAGTTTATTTTTCATCTTTTAACGCTCCGCTCAAGAGATAAAGGACCGCCATGCGGACCGCGATCCCGTTAGTGACCTGTTTCAGGATATAGGACTGCGGACTGTCGGCAAGAGCGCTTTCGATCTCCACGCCGCGGTTCACCGGCCCGGGATGCATCAGGATCGCATCTGGCTTTGCATATTTGAAAAGCTCGAGGTTCAGCCCGAAGGTGCTCGCATATTCGCGAATGCTCGGAAACAAGGTCTCGTTCTGGCGCTCCATCTGGATCCTTAGAAGCGTCACGGCATCCGCGCCGTCCAAGGCTTTCTTCACATCATGAATGACCTTTACACCCGCTTCTTCGATCCCCCAAGGGATCAGCGTCTTGGGACCGCAAAGAACCACTTCCGCCCCGAGTTTCGTCAGACCCCAGATATTGGACCGCGCGACTCGTGAATGCAGGATGTCTCCTACAAAAACGACCTTGAGACCTTTGATCTTTCCCTTGATCTCGCGGAGCGTGAACATATCCAGAAGGCCCTGCGTGGGATGCTCATTGATGCCATCCCCCGCGTTCACGATCCCGCATTTTGTGTAATTGGAGATACGGTGCGGGGCTCCCGAGGAGCCGTGCCGCATAACGATAATATCCACCTTGAGCGCTTCAATATTAGCGATCGTATCCCAAAGGGATTCGCCCTTCGTCATGCTGGAGCCGCCGCTTGCCATGCTGATGGTATCCGCGCTCAACCGCTTTTCCGCCAGCTCGAACGAAACGCGGGTCCGCGTGCTGGGCTCAAGAAAAAGATTCACGACCGTCTTCCCCCGCAGAACCGGAACTTTTTTGACCTCGCGCTGGGAGACTTCGCTAAAGGATTTTGCGGTATCAAGGATCAGTTCGATCTCTTCCACCGAAAGGTCCCGAAGCCCGAGCAGGTCCTTTTGTTTCCATCGTGTTTTGACCGCCTGTGTCATGCTTTCAACCCTCCCGAGATGACGGCTTCGTCCCGGCCGTCGGTTTCTTTCAAACGGATGGTCACGCGATCCTGGACCGTGGTTGGAACATTTTTTCCGACATAATCGGCTTTAACAGGAAGCTCCCGATGGCCACGGTCCACCAGCACCGCAAGACGGATGACCTTGGGTCTTCCGAAATCGATCAAAGCGTCCAGGGCGGCGCGGATCGTCCGCCCGGTAAAGAGAACATCATCAACAAGCACCACGACCTTGCCTTTAAGATTAAAAGGAATGTCGGTTTCGTGAATCTCGGGATTGGGACCGACTTCGCTCAGATCATCGCGATAGAGCGTGATATCAAGGATCCCGACGGGGATTTCTTTTTTCTCGATCTCGAAGAGTTTTTTCTGAAGCCGTTCGGCAAGAAAGACGCCGCGGGTGCGGATACCGATCAAGAGGAGATCCTGCGTGCCCTGATTCCGTTCGAGGATCTCATGGGCCATCCGAGCGATCACTCGTTCGATTCCGCCTTCATCGAGGATCTGCTTTTCGGCAGCGCTCATAGGGCGCCCTTCCCGGACATAAAAAAACCCCGGAATTGCTTCCGGGGTTCTTGAGAACGGCAACCCATTACCTGAGAAGATTTCACGATCGGACAAAAAAATACCCCGCTTCTGTTTGCGGGGCTCTTGGGAAATCCAGATTGTATTTTCATCGGCTCACCTTTGTCGGCGTCTCAGCGCCGTCTTAAAAGGATATAAAACCTGATCAAGCTGCGGGAGGATACTCGTTTCTTCCTTTTTTGTCAAGCTTGCAAAAACCGCAGGAAAAATGAGAAGGCCTTCTCTATAAGCCGAGTTCTGTGCCTGCCGCTTGCGCAGCCGGTGACGACCATCTATCTAGGGCCTGCATTGCTGCAGGCCTCGGTCGGCTGACCCGGTGAGGTTTCTGCCTTGCGGCTGAAAAGGAACGGGCCGTTCCCGCTTACGCTCCCCACACTGTTTAGCCTTTCTTCACATAGAGATTGCCGCGTTTCACCCCCTGCTACTTTCGCGGCAGGGACTCGTCTCTGTGGCTCTGATCCGCACTCTGCTCGATATTTCAAAAAAAATAATCGAACACAGTGGATGGGCATTACCCACTATGATTGCCCTGTGAAGCTCGGACTTTCCTCCCACAACGGTTGGACGGGGCGTATCCCGTCTCTCGTCATCTGTGCGCGGTCATCCGAGAAGACCTTCTCAAAAATCGTTTCCATTCAAAGAGCGGGACGATCAAACTTCGGGGACTGCTTCAAGATCCTTCAGCTGTTCTTTGGCAAACTCAGCCCAGCTCGTCTCCGGGAACTTTATCACGACACGGTCAAAACTTTCCTTCGCCTGAACTCGATCGCCGGAGGCAACATAACTTTTCCCAGTATAGTATTCCGCGATCGCGGCCATATTCCCCTGAGGATTCCCGGCCAGATACTCCTGATATTTTTCAACCGCCTTGGAATAATTCCCCTTTTTATAGTAAGTCTCAGCGGCCGAATAGGGGCCGAAAGAACTTTCCGAAGAACGGAATGCGCATGAAGCAAGCATGAACCCGCAGAGCGTCAGAACAATAAAAAATCTTATTGGAATCATAAAGAGCCTCGTATTCATTGACTGTTGTAAAACACAGGGCAAGTCTACTTTTCGCCCTCAAGAAGTGTCAAGAAGGAAAAAACATCAAAATATGTCCCCCTTGCATCACCCTCGAAGAATTTGGGCCCACCTGGACTCGAACCAGGAACCAAAGGATTATGAGTCCTCTGCTCTAACCGATTGAGCTATAGGCCCAAAAGATACCTACTAAAAACCGTTGGAGTAGATAAGGATAACCAAGAAGGAGAGGAATTGCAATCAACAATAAGGAAGGAAACGCAGACTAACGCGGCTGGAGGATGTGCTCGACCTTGCTCTGGAGATTTGCGAGATCGAACGGTTTTTCAATGAAGCCGCTGATCCCTTCCATCTCGAAAAGCGCCTGCATCGTCGCCCCGGCGCCGGTCAACACGATCACAGGTGTTCTCCGAATGCGGGCCTGCTCCTCAAGATCATCATGGCGGTAGGAGCGGAGTTTGCGAAGATAAGTCAACCCATCCTCGCCCTTGGGAATGCGGACATCAAGAAGCACACAATCGGGCTTCCCTTCCTCTGTTTTCTGATATCCTTCAGCGCCGTCGTTGGCGGTCAGAACCCTGTAGCCGAGCTGATCGAACTTTTCTTTAACGATCTGGCACACATCGTCTTCGTCATCCACGATGAGAATGCACTTCTTTCTCTCTGCCATTTTTCCCTCGATCAGGTTTAAGACACCGGGACTATCGTCAAACAAGACACCAGCCTAAAAAAAACCACGGGAGGATTCTATTACTCGCTTAGCTTAATATCCAGAAAATTCTTGAGCTTTCTTGAACGCGTGGGATGACGCAACTTGCGGAGGGCCTTTGCCTCGATCTGCCGGACGCGTTCGCGTGTAACATTAAAAATATGCCCGACTTCTTCCAGCGTCCTCGGATAACCGTCCCCGATCCCGAACCGGAGACGCAGAACCTTTTCTTCGCGTTCCGTAAGCGTCAGAAGAACATCATCCATCTGCTCCTTGAGCATGCTGTAGGCCGTCGCGTTCGCGGGGGAAACCGCGGTCTTATCCTCAATAAAATCTCCGAAGCTCGTATCTCCTTCATCCCCGATCGGGGTCTGAAGGCTGATCGGCTCTTGCGCGATCTTGAGGATCCCCTTCACCTTTTCGACAGGCATTTTCATGATCTGCGCGACTTCCTCGGGAGTGGGTTCGCGACCGGTCTCCTGGACCAAATGCCGTGATGCGCGAAAAAACTTATTGATCGTTTCAATCATGTGGACCGGAATACGGATCGTCCGGGCCTGATCAGCGATGGACCGTGTGATCGCCTGCCGGATCCACCAGGTCGCGTAAGTCGAAAACTTGTAACCGCGCTTGTACTCGAATTTATCAACGGCCTTCATCAGGCCGATGTTCCCCTCCTGGATCAGATCCAGGAATGAAAGCCCGCGGTTCGTGTACTTCTTGGCAATACTCACCACCAAGCGAAGGTTCGCGGCCACCAAGGCTTTTTTCGCCCGGGTCAGTTCCCATTCTTTACGGATAATTGCTTTAAAATGTTCAAGGAGTTTTTCTTCCGGCTCTCCGAATTCCTGAAGGATCTGGCGGTTCCGGTCTTCGATCTGGCCGATCTTGCCGCGCACCGAACCCCGGCGCAATTTTTTGATCTCGTCCCGGTTCCGCTTGAGCTCTTTAAGCTTGGCCCGGATCGTCGCAACGATCTGTTCCACGATCGCGATACTGAGGTTGAATTGCATGAGCAACTCAACGACATTCGATTTTTTCCGGGAGGCGCGGAATTTGCGGATCAGAAGTTTGAGTTTTTTCTTGAGCGTCTGGATCTGGGCCTGCTCTTCGCTCTCAATGATCGCTTCGAGCTGAACCTGTCCGTCCAGGATCTTCTTGGCAAGTTCGAGCACCTCATAGCGCGCGGCGGTGGTCTGATAAACAACCTTTTTCAGTTCGCTTTCGCAGAATTCGATCTTCTTGGAGATCTCGATCTCCTGCTCGCGGGTCAAAAGCGAGATCTGCCCCATTTGGCGAAGGTAAGTCCGGACTGGATCATCGATGCGACCGCGCTCGTATTCCTCAACCGCCGCATCCTCTTCAAGCTCGGAATCTTTTCCTTTTTTGACCTCCACATCCTGGATCGCTTCCGAAGCGGGCTTCGCTTGATTCCCATCCCCCGCGCTGGAAACCTCGATGCCTTTTTTATTCAGAACACCGATGATCTCTTCCACTTTTCCGGGATTGTTCATATCCTGGGGAAGATTCTTTTTCATCTGATCGATCGTTACAAAACCTTGTTTCTTCCCCAAAGCCAAAAGCTTCTGGACGATCTCCTTTTGGACTTTGGCAGAAAGAACTTCTTTCTTGCCGGATATTCCCTTGGCGGACCGGGAGGATGCGACCTCCCCTTTCGGAAGGACCGTCAATTGTTTTTTAGATGGGACTTTGGCAGGTTCCCTGGACAACTTTTTCACCCTGTTGGATCTCCGATTCATTTAGGGTTTAAATAAAAACTTCGCGACACGCTACTCCCGAAGCCTCTTACGCCAAAAGGGGTTAGAGATCGAACGGGGTTCAAGAACTGCGTATTATAGTTATCTCGCCTCTTGAAACCAAGCGAATTATTCGCCCTTTTTGAGGTCCCGGGACCGTTTCAGAAGCGCCTGGTACTCCTGGGTCGCGGTCCGGATCGCGGCTTCGTCCTTACCGGTTTCGGCTCTCAGAATGCTCCGGCGCAATTCTTCGAGGCGCCCTGTCACGCCGCCCTGCTTGATCTTCGCGATGCAGTCCGTGAGAATCGTCTCCCGATCAGCCGTTTCATCCAGAGTGGCCATAACCGCTACCAGCTGTTCGCG
>CAZGCC010000068.1:0-7870 GCA_964524195.1 uncultured bacterium
TTGAAGGGTTTTGTCGCGATCATTTGGTTTTCCTTTCTGCAAAAAAGAAATGCCGCCCAATTTGTGCGGTCTGGTACATGCGGTTGAACCAGTGCCGGGGGTACTTCTTGGCTCTGGTTTCCCATTTACGGACATCGTCCGCGTTTCCCCATACGGTGGCGCCTCGGGTGAGGTTCGTGCCTTTCTTCGCCCAGGCCAGTTCACTCTCCTTGCGAACCGCCAGAGACGCCAGCCGTACTCGGGGAGAATTGATGCCGTAAACGCCTCGGAGGTTTCCCTTGTTCCGGATTACTTCCGCGATTGCGATCTTTCCGAGCATCGGTTCCGCTTCCGCTTCCCCGATGATCGCGTTTATGGCGTTGGTGGTGTTAAGTGCCGGCGAGCTCCCTGTCGATGCGCTCGCGGTTGATGAAGGCGTCCAGATCGTCAATGCGACCGCGACGGCGGTAAGCCTTAATAAAAGGCTTGCACCGTTGCAGGCATTTTTCAGCTCGGTCCGGACGCTGTTCGTGCAGATGTTTAAGAGCGCTTGCCGCCGCGATCTGAAGTTCGACCGCGATTTCGGCAGTGACTTGCTCTTTGCAATGTGGCATTCGTGATCACCTTCTTCGACTATCTTTCTGCAAAAAGAAAAACCCGCCTCACGGATTACGCCGCTGGCGGGTTTGTTTAATAGTCCTGGTTGTCTTGAGTCAAAAAGCGGGATACGGGAATCGAACCCGTCTCAACAGCTTGGGAAGCTGCCACATTACCACTATGCTAATCCCGCATGTAACAAAACACATTATAACTGCTGGCGAAGTTCCGACTCCGTTCTAGATTTTACAGATTTTCTTCAAAACTTCCAACCGTTTATCGAAATGCTCACGCCTTACTTCCCGAAGCCTTTCGAGACCGAACTTTTCAACCGTAAAGGAAGCGACGATGGTGCCGTAAGCGATCGCGGTCTTCATGATCTTGAGATTCACCTTCCGCGCGGACGCCAGATAGCCCATCACGCCTCCGGCAAAACTGTCCCCCGCTCCGGTCGGATCATAAACACTTTCAAGAGGATAGGCCGGATATACAAAGACCCCTTCATGGCTGTACAAAAGAGCCCCGTGCTCACCTTTCTTGATGATCACAAATTCCGGCCCCATGTTGTGGATCATCTGAGCGGCCTTGATGAGATTCACTTCGCCCGTAAGTTGACGCGCCTCCCCATCGTTCATGAAGACCGCGTGGACGCGACGCAACACCTTCTCCACCGAGGAGCGCTTGCTCTGGATCCAGAAATTCATCGTATCGCAAGCCACGAACTTGAGCGAGGCCCCGTGCACCTGATCCAGCACTTTGAGCTGAAGGTCGGGATCGACATTGGCCAGAAACACGAACTCGGGCATGGTCGCGTATTTCAGCTCCGGTTTGAAATCCAAAAGAACATTGAGATCCGTCTGAAGCGTGATCGCCGAGTTCATATCCGCTTCATATTTGCCTTTCCAGTGGAATGTTTTCCCCGGGAGCGTCACAAGATGAGAAAGTTCGACTCCTTTTTCTTCAAGAACCTTCCGGTACTCCACCGGAAAATCCTCTCCGACCACCGCCACGACCCCCACCTTGGTGAAAAAACTCGCGGCATAGGAAAAATAGGAAGCTGATCCGCCGAAGACGGTCTGCTGAGCGCCAAACGGCGTGGAAAGCTCGTCAATGGCAACGGTCCCGATCACGATCAGATGTGGAGGTTTCGACATGTCTTAATTTCCTTCCAGTTGAAGTTCAAATTTCCGAGCTGCTACCTCTGGATCCTTTGCCGAAAAAATAGCCCGGACAACCGCGATCCGCGCGGCCCCGGCATCCACCACGGACGAAAGGTTCGTAAGATCGATCCCGCCGATCGCGACCCAAGGGATGCGGATTCTCGCGGCGGCTTGTTTCACAAATTTGAGCCCTACTGATTTCGCGCAAGGCTTGGTCGGTGTATCATAGACCGGCCCCACGCCGATATAATCCGCGCCTTCCCGAACAGCCACAACCGCCTGCCGGAGACTGTGCGTTGACTTCCCGATCCGGAGCATCTTCCCCGCGCGCTTGGCCAGTTTCCGCGCCACAGCGACCGGCATATCGTCCTGCCCCAGGTGAACGCCGTCCGCATCAAGCGCCAACGCGAGATCGACCCGGTCATTGATAAAAAAAAGCTTCCTGTATCTCAGGGCGATCTTCCGCACCTTGAAGCCTAGCCGGATCAGCGCGGCATCCGTAAGAACTTTTGAGCGAAGCTGAACGATGTCCGTTCCGCCCCGATAGGCTTGCTCGATCTTCTTCAGGATCTCCGGATCTTCCTTCTGGAGACCGGTCACCGCATAAAGCCTGAAACCCTCGAAAACCTTTTTCCGCCAATCCATGAACTAGGCCAGCTTCAGGATCTTGATGACCCGCGTGGACGAACGGCCTTTGACAAGCGGTACCCGCTTGACCTTTCCGCCCCACAAGAGAACTTCCTTCGCCCCTGCGATATCCTTGATCGCCCAGTCCGCGCCTTTTACAAGCACATGCGGTTTGATCTTCTGGATCAGCTTGAGCGGCGTGGAATCGTTAAAAAGGACGGCATGATCGACGCAGGCAAGCGCGGTGAGAACCTTGATGCGGTCCTGCTCAGGATTCACGGGGCGCTTCGGATCCTTATAGATCTTCACGGATCGGTCGGTATTCACCCCGACGATCAAGACATCTCCCGCGCCGCGGGCTTTCTCAAGATAGGTCACATGACCCAAATGAAGGATATCGAAAGTCCCGTTCGTAAAAGCAATACGCTTTCCCTGAGCTTTGAGCCGGCGGACTGTTGTCGCCAGCGTCTTCTGTGTGAGAATTTTGGAGGTCATCTTCACGACAAGATCCCGGGTTATCCGAAAAGGGTATTCTCCACAACCTCGCAGACCGCATGCAGCGCGGTCATATAGGCTTCCTGGATATGCGAGGTTTTGTTCGATTTGGCGATAAAACAAATATCAACGGCATTTTTCATGATCCCGCCGTCCTTCCCGGTGAAACCCAGCGTCATGATCCCCTGCTGCTTGGCCTGGGTGATCGCCTCGAGAATGTTGGGCGAACGGCCGCTCGTCGAAAGGACGACCAGGACATCCCCGTTCCGGCCAAGACCTTCGATCTGACGGGAGAAGACTTTGTCGAAACCAAAATCGTTGCCGATCGCCGTCAGCGCGGCAATGTCGGAGGTCAGCGCAATCGACGGCAAGCTGATACGGTTTTTTTCAAACCGACCGACGAATTCAGCGGAGATATGCTGGGAATCCGACGCCGAGCCTCCGTTGCCACAAAAAAGAAGCTTGTTCCCGGATTTTAGCGCATGGATCACCGCCTGCGCCATCTTTTCCAGAACCTCATATTGCGCGAGGACAAAGGTCTTCCGGAAAGCCTCCTGATGTCCCTGGGCGAGTGCTTCGAAAGCCTTTTTCACAGTTTAACCAAAAAATGTTTTTGCGACTTCATACATATCGCCTGGCACGGTCTTAAGCTCCCCGACCGCTTCCGCAAGCGGCACAGCGACGATCTCACGACCGCAGAGGCTGACCATATGACCGAATTTTCCTTCTTTGACAAGCTGGGCGGCTTTCACGCCAAAACGGGTCCCGAGCACGCGATCGAACGCTGTCGGCGAACCACCGCGCTGAATATGGCCAAGCACTGTGGAACGCGTCTCATACCCCGTCTTTTTTTCGATCAATTTTGCAAGCCGGTCCCCAACCCCACCCAAGATCACATGTCCGAACGCATCAAGCTCCTTTTTTGCCGTCACAATCTCTTCGCCTTTGATCGCGAACCCTTCGGAAACCGCGACAATGCTAAAATTCTTCCCACGAGCGCGCTGCCGGGTCAGATACCCGCAGATCTCGTCAACGGTCATCGAAACTTCCGGAATGAGAACCACATCCGCCCCGCCGGCAATGCCGGACTCGAGCGCGATCCAGCCGGCATGACGGCCCATGATCTCCACCACCATCACACGGTCGTGCGACTCCGCGGTCGTGCGAATACGGTCCAGACATTCTGTGGCGATGTTCAAAGCAGTGTCATAGCCAAAGGTATAATCGGTGGCATTGAGGTCGTTATCGATCGTTTTTGGAACCCCGATAATGGGCATCCCGTCTTTGAAAAGTTTGTGCCCGGCGCCAAGCGTATCCTCGCCGCCGATCGCGATCACAGCATCCAATTTATTCGCCTTGATCGTCTCACGGACTTTTTCAGCATCTCCGGCTTGTTTATAGGGATTCGTGCGGGAGGTTCCCAGAATGGTCCCGCCCCGAGGAAGAATATCAGCGACCGTCTTAAGATCCAACTCCATAAAATTATTCTGGATGATCCCTTTCCATCCCTGCTTGAAACCGATCACATGCCAACCTTCGGCCTTCGCGGTATACACTACCCCGCGGATCACCGCGTTAAGACCTGGACAATCCCCACCCCCCGTAAGCATTCCAATTCGCTTCATGAACAACTCCTTTTAATGTTGGTTGAAATGCCGGCTCAAATTCATCCGGCGATTGTTTATAAACAACAGACTATTTTGGCAGGCCTGCGGGATCCTGCAGGGTCGAGGATGATTCCTCGATCCCCTTAACATCACAGATCACGATCAACTGATTCTCAGAGCTCAGTAATCGTTTGACGCGCTGCTGAACTTCCTGCTGCAACTCCGAAAGGATCGCGGGGACATGGCCTCCCGCCCAAAGCACGAGACGAAGTTTGATCTCGATATTCTTTCCAAGAATGTTTACTTTCGTCTTGACGCTTTTGACGAAAGGAAATCGCTTAACCGCTTTTCCCGCGGCGTTACCAAGCGCCCCCGCGGACACCACCATGGGGCCGGCCTCGGTTCTGAAAATAACCGCTTCGTTCGGACGGCCTGATTTTACAAGGATCTTGGCGAACGCAAGGCCGAGCACGATAAAGATCAACCCGACAACCCCGACTTGAGCGGAACGCCAAGGGCTCTGATAGATCTCCTGCACTTTCAAAAGAGCATCATCGAAAGCTAACAAATGGAGCGCGACAATGATCATCAAACTGCCCAGCGTGAGAAAAGCCAGGATCGCGAAAAGCTGGGCAAAAGCGTTGGCGACCTTCATCCTATTTTTTTTCTTTTTCGAGTCCCGGTTCTTCCGGCTTTCCTGTGCTAAAAAGCGTGGACTCGATGAACTTGGTGGTCACCCCGCCCTGCCGGAACCGGGGATGGCTTAGAATGCGCATTTGAAGCGGAACCGTCGTTTTGATGGGCTTCACTTCGATCTCACGAAGCGCCCGAAGCATCACCGTAATAGCTTCCTGCCGGTTCCGGCCAAAGGCGATCAACTTTGCGATCATGGAATCATAGAACGGCGGGATCGAATACCCCGCATAAACATGGCTGTCAAGACGGACATTCGGCCCCCCGGGCATACGCCACACATCGACCTTCCCCGGAGACGGCATGAAATTGTTATCTGGATCCTCGGCATTGATGCGGCATTCGATCGCATGCCCCCGGAACTCCACTTGGTCCTGCGTAAAGCTCAACTTCTCACCGGCCGCGATACGCAGCTGCTCTTTGACAAGATCCAGCCCCGTCACCATTTCCGTCACTGGGTGTTCCACCTGAAGCCGCGTATTCATTTCCATGAAATAGAAGTCTTCGTTCTTATCGAGAAGGAATTCGATCGTTCCGGCGTTCTCGTACTTAAAGGCTTTTGCCGCACGGATGGCCGCCTCCCCGATCTTGCGGCGGATCTTGGCGCTCACACCAGGCGCCGGAGATTCTTCGACGAGCTTCTGATGCCGTCGCTGGACCGAGCAGTCGCGTTCGCCCAGATGCACCACATTCCCGAAGCTATCGGCAATGATCTGAACCTCTATATGACGGGGCTCTTCGATATATTTTTCGATATAGACTTCCCCGTTCCCGAAAGCGGCTTCCGCCTCGGTCTGTGCCGTCAGAAAAGCGCTGATAAGCTTCCCATCATTGTGCGCGATCTTGATCCCCTTCCCGCCACCTCCCGCGGAAGCTTTAACGATCACGGGATAGCCCAATTTTTTCGCGAGCCTTAGGGCCTCCTCCTGGTCTTTCACAGTTCCTTTGCTTCCGGGGATAATAGGCACGCCGGCTTTTTTCATTTCAAGCCGCGCCACAGATTTGTCTCCCGCAAGACGGATGCTCTCAGGCCTTGGTCCGATGAATTTGATCTGACAGGATTCGCAGATCTCAGCAAAATGGGCATTTTCCGCAAGAAAACCATAGCCGGGATGAATCGCTTCCACATCGGCGATCTCGGCCGCGGAAATAAGGGCGGGAATATTGAGATAACTCTCGGAACTCGGGGATTCACCGATACAGATGGCATCATCAGCCAATTTGACATGCAGGGAGTCCCGGTCCGCCTTCGAAAAGACCGCCACGGCCTGAATGCCCATCTCGTGGCAAGCGCGGATGATGCGCACGGCGATCTCACCACGATTTGCGATTAGGATCTTTGAGAACATGATTTTTCCCCGTCTGAATTTTTAAAGTTGGAGAGAGTTTCGGGATCAACCCTGCTTGATCTTCAGGATCGGCTGGTCATATTCCACAGTTTGGCCGTTCTGGACCAGGATCTCCACCACGGTTCCGCCCATCTCCGATTTGATCTCGTTCATGAGCTTCATGGCTTCGATGATGCAAAGAGTATCGCCCGCCTTGATCATTTTCCCGACACTGACATAAGGTGGCTGATCCGGAGCGGGAGCGGCATAAAAGGTCCCGACCATCGGCGAACGGAAGATCGTCACGCCTTCTTCGGTCCCGGGCTGCCCTGACGCGGCGGATGCTTGAGCCGGAGCCTGGGACTGCACCATGGTCTGCATCGGCGCCGCTACTTGAGGAGCACTCTGCATCACGATCTGGCCGGTCGCCATTTTGCGAAGCTTGATCTTCGCATTATCTTTTTCGATCTCGATCTCGCCGACATTATGCTCGGCCATCAGCTCTAAAAGTTCTTTGATCTCCTTAACATTCATTTTCTTTTCCTCGCAGGAAGCGCTTTTTTTGCGGTTTTGGTTTTGGAAGTGTAGACCACAAGACCCCGAAGGCCCAGAAGATAGCTGTCTTTCCCGAACCCCGTCACCTGGGCAACGCATGCCGGAGCGGTCATGGAATGTTGACGAAAATCCTCGCGTTTGTAGATGTGACTGAGATGGACTTCAACGGCCGGAAGGCCGCACGCGGCCAAGGCGTCACGGATCGCGACGCTGGTGTGGGTATACGCGGCCGGATTGATCAGGATTCCAGCGAATTCTTTGACCCCACCGCCGACCCGGTCCACGATCGCCCCCTCATGATTGCTTTGTTCGATCACAAGTTCAACACCACGTTCCCGGGCCTCGCGCTCGAGCGCCGCATTGATCTCCTTGAGCGTGACCTTCCCATAGACCGCCACTTCCCGCGATCCTAAAAGCTGCAGATTCGGTCCATGAACCACCAGGATTTTCTTCATAAGAACAAGCCTCCGATGCAGATTCTAAGCTATTCATCCTTGAATTGCATCACTTCAATCGCTGCTTTTTCCTTGAGCCCACCCCGGAATGCATACCATATTCCGGAACCGATGCTGAACCCGCGAACCAGAATAAAAACCAGGATCATATAGGCCCCGGCCATCTCTCGCGGCACATAGCGCTCGAAAAGGATGATCGTCGCCACTTCAGTGACGCCGAAACCGCCGATCGAGGGAATCATACTAACGATGGAAATAACGGGTATCAAGATAAAAAACTTCCAGAAGTTAATATCAATGCTCAGACCGACGGCAACCAGATAGTTCACGGTAATAAAAACGGCTTGTCCCGCGAAAGACAACAAGATCGCCAA
>CAZGCC010000069.1:0-7861 GCA_964524195.1 uncultured bacterium
CCCCTCCCTGGCCGCCATTTTATTGATATTCCCGCGCAGCGTGTTGATCTCGCCGTTATGAGCGACAAAATGAAAGGGATGTGCCAAGGGCCAGGACGGGAAAGTGTTCGTGGAATAGCGCTGATGCACCACCGCAAGCGCGCTTACAAAATCCTTTTCGGCAAGATCGCGATAAAAATCTTCGAACTGGGGCGCTGCGAACATGCCCTTATAAACGATCGTTCTGGAAGAAAGGGACGGGATATAGAAATCCTCGATGCCCCAGCCAAGCTTTGCCGCTTCATTTTCGAGGACTTTGCGGAGAATATATAGCCTGCGCTCCAAGGGCAGTCCCTCGAGCCCCTCAAAAGACACAAAAACCTGCCAAATGGAGGGCATCGCCTCCCGCGCCATATCCCCGAGACAATCCGGATGAACCGGAACTTCTCTCCATCCAAGGATCTTGCCGCCTTCGCAAAGAGTCTGAGCCTCGATCATCTTGCGGGCCCGTTCGGAATCCTTTGAGTTTTTGGGAAGGAAGAGCATGCCGGCACCGTATTCACCATCTCCGGGAAGTTTGAATTTAAGATCTTTCTGGAAAAATTTGTGCGGGATCTGGACGATCATCCCGGCGCCGTCGCCGGTCTTAAGGTCCCCGCCCACCGCGCCGCGGTGAACAAGACTTTTGAGGATCTGCACGCCATCGCAGACGACCTGATGCGAGCGCGTTCCGTCGATCTTGACGACAAAACCCACCCCGCATGCATCATGCTCCATGCTCGGATGATAGAGACCCTGCTCACGCATTTGTCGCCTCCCCTACATTTTTGTCATTTTTGAGACGGAATGGTATCCGATGACAGTTTTCCCGTCATCAATATCCCCTCGGGCGATCATTTGCCCAAGCTCTCTAAAAGAAAAATGCCCTATTTCAAACTCTTCATCTTCATCTTTTTCTGCCTTCTGAGGATGCAAATCCCATGCCAAATAAAGATGCATTTTTTCTCCTGATACCCCGGGCGTCGGATAAAACTCTAGCAGCTTTTTGAGACGTCCCGGCCTCATCCCGATCTCCTCCATGAGCTCGCGCTTTGCCGCGCGGGCAAAGGTTTCATGCAGTTCTCGACCGCCTGCGGGAAACTCCCAAAGATGTTTCCCAAGCGGAAAACGGTACTGCCGCACAAGAACATATTTTCCATCAGCCGTCCGGGGCACGATCACCACACAACCCGGATGCTCCAGGATCTGACGCGACAGCACTTTCCCTTCCGGGGTCCGGACCTTGCAATCCAGAAGACGGATCGGCCCCTTGGAAAAGATCACTTTTTTATTAAAAACACGATACTGTTTTTTTGCCATGTAAAAAATTGGCCCGCCCTCCACAGGCGAGCCCACAGGTTCTCATATTAAAAATGGAACGCAGACGCCGCACACATCCAATGCCTCGATGTAATGGCGCCGTACTGACTCATAAGGAATCAGCGAGATGCGGGATTCTACAATGGCATCTTCGTGACATCAACAATAACAATGAATTAAACGATCCTGAGGATTTGAGCAGAATTTTTCCGCCGCATTAAACTCTACCTTGAATCACAAACCGCCATTGCTCTTGAGCGCAGAGGCTCTTCGCAACCTGTCCATAATGGCCCTTCCCAACCCGACCTCGGGAACAGGTTCTGCATAAATCACATCTAAATTAGCTTTGTCTAATCGATGCAGGCAAGAAAACAAATTTGCAGCAGCCTCTTCTAAGTCACCTGAAGGCGCCAGCACTTCTACAACACGAAAGAATGCACCCTGTTGCGGCGCCTTAAATGCAAGCAGACCTATTTTCCCATTGGGCACGAACCGATCACCATTCAGGATCTTAATAGGAGTGCGCGGAGAATAATGGGATGGCAATTGGCCGGGAGCCTTCGGCTTGGACAAGATTCCCTTTTCCCTTTGAACGGTATGGCCGATTACTTTTTCGATCTCCTCTGGGGAAATCCCACCTGGCCTTAGAAGAGTGGGCATACCTCCAGAGAGATCGAGAATCGTTGATTCGATCCCCACCGAGCATTGACCTGAGTCTAAGATCAGATCCACTTTGCCTCCCAATTGCTCTGTCACATGAGCAGCCGTCGTAGGACTTAAGAATCCGAAAGGGTTAGCGCTCGGAGCAGCGATAGGCCTCCCGGCCAAGCGAATCAACTGGAGCGCCACATTGTGAGAAGGCATACGAACGGCCACGGTCGGAAGGCCAGCGGTAACAATATCCGGAACAATTCCACATTTAGGAAGGATCAGAGTCAAAGGTCCCGGCCAGAATTTCCTCATTAGTTTTTTAGCTAACAAACTGACGAAGGAGCATAATTTTTCAACATCACGAAAGTCCGCGATATGAACAATAAGCGGGTCAAAGCTGGGACGATTTTTTATTTCAAAAATCCGTGCAACTGCCCGCGGGTTAAGGGCGTCCGCCCCAAGCCCATAGACAGTCTCGGTAGGGAAAGCGACGAGGCCACCACTTCGAATAAGCGTCACCGCTTGCTTGATGTTTTCTTCTATAGCGCAAGAAAGATTCTTCACTTCGGGAAATGCTCGAGCGGAAGGAGCCAACGACATACAACTGCCAAGCGAAGACCCTTCTTTAAACTAATGATTCTCTTGCCCTTTTGAAAATCTCTTGGAGTTTTTTGTTTTTTTCTTCTACTTCCACAGCGATCCGCTCTTTAAATAGTTTTATTTTTTCTCTGATATCCGGATATTTTACGCTTAGAATTTGTGCGGCCAATATAGCCGAATTCTTTGCGCCGGCTTTACCGGTTGTGACACACGCCACAGGAACGCCCGACGGCATTTGAACCATGGAAAGAAGCGAATCCAATCCCCCTGAGAACGGCGTCTGTATAGGAACGCCGATCACCGGAAGCACGGTCCAGGCGGCCACAACTCCTGCCAAATGCGCCGCTCCCCCGGCGGCGGCAATAATGACTTCAAGACCTCTTTTTTCAGCGGTCGATGCGTATTCGTGTGCTTTTTGCGGAGTGCGATGCGCAGAAATAACATTCAACTCATACGCGATACAGAAGCTCTCCAAGACTTTCGTTGACTCCTTCATCGTTTCAAGATCGGAATCGCTTCCCATAACAATACCGACCAGTATCTTCCCAGACATTTTTCAACCCTCCTTTTTGTATTTTTTGACGAGCATCCTGTTCATTTTGACCACTTTTCGGGCGAACGATTTATGTTCTTTCCCTGTTGGCCGCAACAGACCCGAAGCAACCTGCGTGGTAATCGCTGAATTATTAGGGACAAGCCTGTCCGAAGAAACCTTTACCCCCTCGACGGTCGCCAAACTTCTGATAAAAACACCTCTTCCAAGCGCAGCCTGAAAAACGACAGCCCCAAATCCGACGAAACAATTCTTGCCGATCTTGCAGGGACCGTGAACGATACAAGCATGCGATAAGGAAGCACCTTCTTCGACCCTTACGGAACTTTTCGCAAGCGCGTGAATAACGACCCTATCTTGGATGTTCACATTATTTTTGATAACAATCGAACTGCCAGGTTCATCAGCCCGAATCACGGCGCAAGGCCCTACAAATACATTTCGTCCGACTCTAACCTTTCCCAGGACAACAGAGGTTGGATGAATGTAGGCTGTTCCATGAATACACGGGGAGTTTTTCATAAAAAAATCCTCAAAGCGTCTCTTTTGTGAGCATGCAAAGCGCCTGAAGATATTTTTTGCTTGTTTTCTGAACGATGTCTTCCGGAAGCTCCGGTCCGGGAGGAGTTTTGTTCCAGTCAAGAGTTTCAAGATAATCACGGACGAACTGTTTGTCAAAGCTTGGCTGTGGGCCTCCGGGACGATACCCGTCCTTTGGCCAGAATCTGGAAGAATCGGGTGTCAGAACTTCATCAATCAGAATAATCTCACCTTCATAGGTGCCAAATTCGAATTTTGTATCCGCGATGATAATACCCTTTGTCTCGGCATACCGACGGGCTTTTTCATAGAGCGCAATGCTGGCCGACTTGAGCTTTTCCGTCACCTCTTTCCCAAGTTCATTTTCAACATACGCGACACTCACATTAATATCATGCCCGACATCTTCCTTGGTTGATGGCGTAAAAACGGGTTCGGGTAGCCGCGATGACTCCTTGAGTCCCGCCGGAAGAGGAATTTCACAAACGGACCCTGTTTTCTGATATTCCTTCCAGCCGGATCCCGACAAATACCCCCTGACGATACACTCCACCGGAATAACCTGGGCTTTTTTTACGATCATCGAGCGGTTCCGGAGAATGTCCGCATGTCTCTGGAGCTCCGGCGGATAATCTTCAACATTCGCTGTTAGGAAATGATTGGGGATTATGCCCTTGGTAAAATCGAACCAGAAGAGCGAAAGCTGCGTAAGGATCTCTCCTTTTGAAGGAATGCATGTCGGCAACACGACATCGAAACACGAGATCCGGTCCGTGGAGATGACTAAAAGACGGTCATCAAGATCATAGACATCCCTTACTTTCCCTCTTTTCAGGAAATCCACTTCCTGAAGATGGGTCGTGCGTAACATTTGCATGTTCATAAGGTTTTCCTCCGCTTTTAATCCAGACTTTCTTTTTAACCGTAACTTCGACTTCTGTAACCGGATAGATCCCGTCGACAATTTCTCCGGGGTCAAACCAGAGTTTTATTTCTCGTTCTGCATCCCCAGCGTTGCTCGAGCAATGCAGAACATTTTCAAATAGGCCGGAGGAAGTTAAACGCCCATACTGCCCTCTTATGCTCGTCGACTCAGCAATCTCCGGGTTGGTCTCCCCCGCCAACTTTCTTACTTTATTTATTGCATCGTCCCCTTCATAGACAAGGACTAAAACTCTTCGATATTGCTCCCCGTAAACTTCTCCGCAGATATACTTGATCACCCCCTCAAAAAAAGGCTTCTCCTTCAAATGCGCATAATGCATTCCCGCCAATTCCCTGGAAACACGCACGACCTTGGCTCCGACAATACGCAGTCTGGCCTCTGATAACCGGGTCAAAATATTTCCGGTCAAAGACTTCTTCAATCCGTCCGGCTTGATAATAACTAGGGTCTGTTGCATGCTAATCCCGCTTTGAAAGTTAAATATGTGATACTGGGTCATGCGTCTCTAATATCGGGAATACACTGCCTCAATATTTTCTATCTCCGCCGGGCCATCCAGAAGGAAAGATTATTGAGCAGCCCTTAACCATCCGTCTTTCTTATGAATTGCTCGTAACTATACGCATCACCCCCGGACAAACAGCAATCGATGATCGCTCTGCCCAAACCATCTAAGTCCGGCTTGAGAAATTTCTTTATTTCCTCATGAAAGAATCGAATCAAAACCCTTGCTCCCTCATCATAGGCCGCCGGGCCTATTTCCGGCTGGGTATCAACCTGAAGAAACCACTGCGGAACCATCGCGCCTTCGATTCGCATATTTTGGAGCGCATAGCCCAACAGGGGGCAACGAGACGGGACAAGCTGATCCGACTGGAACTTAGCATGGCCACGGCGCGCAAGGTAATCCCGGGCCAGCCACTGCGGCATAAAACCTGTTTCCCACACACCGATGTGCTGGTTGGGGATCAAGATGTAGCGGGTGCGCGTCGCTTCCACAAACTGCCGCAGCAAAAGATTGGCCTGATCAACCTTTCGACCGGTTGCGAATGGCCAATAGCTCCCGACTCCTTCGCTGCTCATTTCTTCCTGATGAAGAATGCTTGGGTTTGAATATCCCCGGGGGGACACGAGGCGCCACAACCAGGCCAGGGCCGGCGGCAATACATGGAAAAGACCGAGAATTCCGAATGTTGGATGGTCCTTCGTGCAGGGCGGCATACGCACGCCGAAAGATCGGATATCGATCGAGATCTTTTCGTTCACCACCCCGGGCACAATATCTCGAGGGACGATGACCCTTGGATTCGGGCAACGCACTCCGGGAGCATCCAGGATATGATCCCAGATCAGCGCAGTACCTCCCGCAACGGCATCGATATTGAGGAATAACAAGGGCCTCTCATTTTCAAAAGTGAGGCGCTCGAGGTCATGATCCGTTCCGTAAGAAGTGATATGATTCACGCGAACAAACCATCCGTTTTCCGCATCCATCAGCCATAATTTCCCGTCCTTTTCCTGGAAGGATGGGTGGCATAATCCCATATCGTCACAAACAGGATGCAAATCGCAGGTGCGTTGTATCTCGAGGTACCGCTCATCTCCCGTAAGAACATTTTTCCCAAGAAGCAACCGACCATCCGGCAAGCGATGAGGCTGTTGGAGCATTTCACTCTTGCCTCCGCCGCTAGCACCCTCATGCATAAAGGTAACAACATTGTCGTAAGGCGTCACGACTTTTACGGCAGAACAATGGGCTGTGACCCAGTGCCCCTGATCGCCCCGGTGAATGAGAGCTCCGTAGACGCCCTTCTTGGCGCTGGGGCCGGGATATAAATTGTAGGAGAACATCTCATGCAAACCGACTCGATTGTGCACAACCATTTGCTTGCCGCCGAAATGGGTGTGACGAAAAGGTGGCGCCACATAAATCACCATGACTGGTTTGAACGGTCGTGTCAGTTTTTCGATATTGAGAACACCCTGCAAAAGACCAAGACCGAAAGCAAAAAATCCCGCGTTTGCCGGGCATATCGCCAAGGCGTCTCCACCGAGACCCGGCTGGCCCATTTCAAAGCCGAACACGGCAAGATCCTGGGACGCAAGCCACGAAAAGGTTTCCTGCCGTAATTCCCGAAATGGATAACCAAATTGCTCATGGAAACGCGGTTTATCAGAAGGAAGATCGTCGGCGATCACCATACAATCCGGATCACGACGCCGCATATAAGCTTCAGTATAGTTTGCGCTAATACCGTTTTTCACACGGACCACATCAACCTCATGAACTTCTCTCCCATCCGAGAGCTTGTAAGACACCTTCCACTCTGCGTTCTCCCTACCCCCGCAAGCTAACGCCTCCAATTCTTCTATGGTAGAAGCAAGCGTGACCGAAGGCGCCTTCTCCAGGATCTCCAGAACATTCTTTGGGAGAAGCATTTTTTCAAGCGCATTTTTATTCATATTTTCCTCTTCCCTGATGGTCCCATAAAACAAAAAAGCCAACACCTCTTCCCGCTCGCGCACAATCGCGAACCAGAAAGCTTGATGTTGGCTTACGTCACAACCACTCTCGCCTTACAGCAAAGAGTCTTTGTTCAGTCTTCCGTGAAAACTACTGCTTCGAGGCCACAGTTTACAATAAAATCCGATCTTTGCAACTCCTCAATTTTTAAGTTTCTCCTCGAGATTTTGGGCAAGCGAAAAGATAATCACCCTCTCACCGATCCTCGTGCTTATATCGGTGTGAAGACTTCGGATCTGGCATCCGGTAATATTCGTAATAATATTTTCCAGTAAAAACCTGGCGCCCTCTATCAATTGCACGCGCAGCTTCTTTATCAGCTCCGCGCCTTCTGCGGTTTTTGTCAGCTGTTCTTCCGCTGGGGTCAGGACGCCCCTCAACCGAATCAAAATCATATCGTCAACGATATAGGTTTTTGTTCCGGTGGGGCCCCGCCCAAAATACTCTTTCTCAAATTTAATAATCGCTTCACTGATCTGAGCTTCTATCTGTCCCTTCGTCATCTTACTATCCTATGGTTTCTCTGTTTTGAGCGATGGAATTATATCAATCAACGGCTAAACAAACAACGCTGAATGCAGGCTCCTTGGATGCTAAAGCTTCGCGGCGACAGGAAGATCAAAGATTAAATTCGGCGTTCATAACCATCCCAGCCCGAAAAACAGCGGCATTTCAGCAGCATCACGTTTTGAAAAATGCACTTTCAGAA
>CAZGCC010000070.1:0-1520 GCA_964524195.1 uncultured bacterium
GAAAATATCGAGCTGAAGCGCGAGCTTGCCAAAAAGTTCCATCCGGCCAATATCATCGGTGAAAGCAAGCGCATGGAAGAAGTGTATGCCGCCATCGATATGGTGAGCCGGACCCGCTCTACGGTTCTCTTGAGGGGAGAAACGGGAACAGGTAAAGAGCTCGTAGCGCATGCTATCCATTACGCAAGTCTCCGGTCAAAAGGCCCTTTTATTAAAGTGTCTTGCGCCGCGCTTCCGGAAACTCTTCTTGAGAGCGAACTTTTTGGATATGAAAAAGGAGCTTTTACGGGAGCGGTAGCAAAGAAACTGGGCCGGTTTGAAATGGCGAACGGCGGAACCCTTTTCCTGGACGAGATCGGGGACATTTCAGCCAACATGCAAGTCAAGCTTTTGCGCGCGCTTCAGGAGCGGGAATTCGAGCGCGTGGGCGGCACCGAGACGATCCGTATCGATGTGCGGGTCATTGCGGCGACCAACCGCGATCTTGAAAAAGCGATGCAGGAAAAGCAGTTCCGCGAAGACCTTTATTACCGGCTGAATGTGGTGCCGATCCTCCTGCCTTCCCTGAGAGAGCGGCGGGAAGATATCCCGCTCATGGTGTCACATTTTCTTAAGAAATCGAGCCTCGAGAACGGGAAGAAAGTCCGCTATGTTTCCGATCCGGCTATGGAATACCTGATGGACTACGGATGGCCGGGCAATATCCGCGAACTTGAGAACGCGATCGAAAGGGCTGTGATCCTGTGCAAGACCGACACGCTGGAGGCCGATCTTTTTCCGATCCCGGGGAAAAGGGGGCATCCTGCCGCCGTTCATCCCAAAACCGCGGAACCGAGCGCTGCCGTGGATATCGCCTTACCTGGTTCGGGAAATCTTCCCGAAGCTGTCGAACAACTCGAAAGGAAGTTGATCCAGAATGCTCTCCGCGAGACGGGCGGCAATCAGCGAAAGGCCGCCAAAGTCCTTGGAGTGACCGAGCGGATCCTGGGATATAAGGTCAAAACTTACGGTTTCAAGTAGAATCCCAAAAAAACTACAAATTTGTATAAATGATTATAGGTATACAAATTTGTAGATATATGCTAGGTTTAAGGCGTAACCTCGAAGAGAAATCATCCTGACGATTGGCACACAACTTGCTTTATATCTTGTAAAAAAGGGGAGGTTTATATGCACAAACAGATCGATGTCACCGAAATATTTGGAAGCAATGTTTTTAACGACCGGGTCATGAAGGAAAGGCTTCCAAAGGATACTTACAGGGCCTTGAAGAAAACGATCCAGGAGGGGTTGCCCCTTTCCCTGGATGTCGCCAATGTGGTCGCTAGCGCGATGAAAGATTGGGCGATCGAGAAAGGCGCGACGCACTATACCCACTGGTTCCAGCCTCTGACCGGACGGACCGCGGAAAAACACGATTCTTTTATCGCGCCCACTGAAGATGGCACAGTGATCATGGAATTTTCAGGCAAGCAGCTTACGCAGGGGGAACCGGATGCCTCATCTTTCCCCAGCGGAGG
>CAZGCC010000070.1:1717-4437 GCA_964524195.1 uncultured bacterium
CGGACGCCTCATCTTTTCCAAGCGGAGGTTTGCGGTCCACTTTTGAAGCGCGCGGTTATACGGCTTGGGACTGCACTTCTCCCGCGTTCCTGAAGACCGACGCTTCGAGCAATGTCACTCTTTGTATTCCGACGGCATTCTGTTCCTATACCAGTGAAGCCTTGGACAAGAAGACGCCTCTCCTTCGCTCCATGGAAGCGGTTTCCAAGCAAGCTGTTCGCGTGTTGAAAGTGCTTGGTAATAAAACCGTCAAGCGAGTGACCTCCACGGTTGGCCCAGAGCAGGAATATTTTTTGATCGACAAGACATGCTATGAAAAACGGCTTGATCTGATCGTCTCCGGCCGGGCTCTTTTTGGAGCGCCCGCTCCGAAGGGGCAGGAGTTAGAGGATCAATACTTTGGCGCGATCAAGGATCGCATTGCCGATTTCATGCGGGATCTCGATATTGAACTTTGGAAAATGGGGATCTCCTCCAAAACCAAACACAATGAGGTCGCGCCCGCCCAGTACGAAATGGCGCCGATCTTTTCCACGACGAATATCGCCGCGGATCATAATCAGCTTGTGATGGAAACCATGCAAAAGGTGGCTTTGCGCCATGATCTGGTATGCCTACTCCACGAAAAGCCGTTTGCCGGAGTGAATGGATCCGGAAAGCACAATAACTGGTCCCTTGGGACCGATGACGGGCAGAACCTTCTCGAGCCTGGAAGAACTCCGGCCGAGAACGAGCAATTCCTGATCTTTGTGAGCGCGATGATCATGGCCGTCGATCGCCATGCCGACAAGTTGCGCGCAAGCTGCGGGAATCCCGGCAATGACTTGCGTCTTGGGGCGAACGAAGCTCCTCCAGCCATCATCTCCATTTTCATGGGTGATGAATTTACGGAGATCCTCGAAGGGATCGCCAAAGGAAAAAAAGTCGAGAATCGCGGACAGCATTTCGTGCAGGTCGGAGTGGATTCACTGCCGCAGCTTCCCAAGGACAATACGGACCGCAACCGGACATCGCCCTTTGCGTTCACCGGCAATAAATTTGAGTTCCGCATGGTGGGGTCTTCAGCCTCCATCTCGGGGCCGAATATTGTGATCAACACGATCGTTTCGGAAGCGCTCGATGAGATCGCAACGCGCCTTGAAAAAGCCGGAAAGAGCGGGCTTCACAAGGAAGCGACTGCGATTGTGCGGGATGCCATGAAAAAACACGGGCGCATTATTTTTAACGGGAACAACTATTCCGACGAATGGGTTGCGGAGGCCAAGAAGCGCGGTCTACCGAATATCCCGACCGGCGTTGAAGCGCTCGCTTCGATGGCGACCCCGGAGGCCGTTAAGCTTTTCGAAAAATACAAAGTGCTTTCCAAGGGAGAGCTTCATGCCCGTTATGAGATCTATCTGGAGCACTATGTGAAGCATGTTAATATCGAAGCGCGCGCGGCGGTCCACATGGTGAAACGGCAGTATCTTCCGGCGGTCATCAAGTTCACCAAGGATCTTGCCAAAACGGTTTCGGAACTCAAGTCGGTCGCCGTTTCTTCGAAGGTCCAGAAGGGACTTCTCGGAGAAGTCAGTATGCTTCTGGAATCGACCCAGGAGAAGCTCGTGGCGCTTGAAAGTTCCATCGAAAAGGCGCACGCGGTGAAGGATCTTGCGAAACGCGCCGAAGCCTTCCGTGACAAAGTGGTGGTTGCGGCAAGTGAGTTGCGCAAGGACATCGATGCCTTGGAGGGTCTGACTCCGGCGAATCTCTGGCCGGTCCCGACCTATGCCGAGATGCTTTTCAAACTCTAAATTCAACAGGCAGCGAATAAGGCGGGTTTCCTCATCGGAATGGGGGGACCCGCCTTGTTTCATGTAAAGCGCATTTAATGGGCGCCAGAATTCCAGGGGAGGGTTATGAACAGCACGGGGGTTAAGGGTCTCGATCAGGTCATTACGGGGCTTCGCCTAGGCGACAATGTGGTGTGGCAAATTGATGCCATCCATCACTACAAAGATTTTGTCGCGCCGTTCGTCCAAAAAGCCATCGAAGAAAAAAGAAGGCTTGTCTACATCCGCTTCGCCAATCACGAGCCCCTTCTCGAAGCCAATCCGAATATCACTGTTTACAACCTTGACCCGCATGCGGGCTTTGAATCATTTTCCGCGCAGATCCACAGCATTGCAAAGAAAGAGGGGGAGGGGGTTTTCTATGTGTTCGACTGCCTCTCGGATCTCCTCTCGGCCTGGGCCAATGACCTGATGATCGGGAATTTCTTCAAGATCACCTGCCCCTATCTTTACGAGCTCAACACGATCGCCTACTTCGGTATTTTGCGGAGCCGTCATTCTTTCAGGACCGTGGCCCGCATCCGCGACACGACCCAACTCCTGATCGATGTTTATTATTACCATGGCGACTGCTATATCCATCTCCTGAAGGTTTGGAACCGCTATTCTCCGACGATGTTCTTGCCGCATATCCGCCAAAAAGAAAAATTCATCCCGATCGCGAACAGCGCGGATACGGCGAAGATCTTTTCGGATATTTTTAAAAAAGGGGCCAAGAGCGCCAAGCGGAACCTCGATTACTGGGACCAGCTTTTTCTGGAAGCCGAAGATCTTGTGAGTTCCAAACGCGCGCTCCGGGATGCGAAAGAACAAATGCTCGACCAGCTTTGCGGGATCATTCTCGCCAAGGACAAGAAAATGTTAAGCCTCGCGAAGAAGAATTTTTCC
>CAZGCC010000070.1:4447-7851 GCA_964524195.1 uncultured bacterium
TCGAGAATGATCGGAACGGGATTCATCGGGGGGAAATCCGTGGGGATGCTAATCGCCCGCAGCATTTTGGCCAAGGAAAAATCTTTGGAAACGGAAAAGCTGCTTGAACCGCACGATTCTTTTTATATCGGCTCCGATGTTTTCTATACCTATATCGTCGAAAATGGTCTTTGGAAAGATCATATGGCCCAGAGGACCCCGGAAGGCTATTTTGAGATGGCTCACAAACTCCACGAGGAGTTGTCGCGAGGCGTTTTTCCCGAAGAGATCAAAGACCAGTTCCAGCAAATGATCGAATATTTCGGGCAGTCGCCGATCATCGTTCGTTCCAGCAGCTTGCTGGAAGACAGTTACGGGAACGCTTTTGCCGGGAAATACGAGAGCGTTTTTCTTGTCAACCAGGGGACGCCCGACGAACGGTACGCGAAATTTGTTGAAGCGGTTCGTCGCATTTATGCCTCCACAATGAATCCCGATGCTTTGGCCTACCGCTTGCAGCGGGGGCTGGATCAGATGGACGAGCAAATGGCCCTTCTTGTTCAGCGGGTCTCGGGAGCCTACCATAAGGATTATTTTTTTCCGGACGCGGCCGGCGTCGGGATCTCGCAGAATGTATTTGTCTGGAAGCAGGGGCTGGATCCCAAAGCGGGGATGCTGCGTCTGGTCCTGGGGTTGGGAACCCGCGCGGTCAATCGCGTCGAAGGGGATTATCCGCGGGTCGTGGCTCTGGACGAACCGCTTCTCAAGGCTTACGCGGGGATGGCGGCTATGCAGAGGTTTTCCCAGCATGAAGTCGATCTTCTGAATATCAAGGACAATGCCTTGCAGACCGTTTTTTTTAGAAAACTTTTGAAGGACAAGATCGATCTTCCTTTGGATTTGGTGGCGATCCGGGACCACGAAGTTGCCGAAAAATTGCAGGCCATGGGGTCGGACGAGGAGCCATGGATCATCACCTTTGACAATTTGGTTTCCAAAACGGAATTCGGCGGAATCATGCAGAAGATCCTTAAGACGCTGGAAGCGGCGTACGGTTATCCCGTGGATATCGAATTTACGGTAAATTTTAAAAAGGACGGTAACTTCCAGGTGAATCTGCTGCAGTGCCGTCCGATGCAGACCAAAGGGCTGGGACACCGCGTCAAGATCCCCAAGACGATCCCCAAGAGCAAGATCCTCTTCCAGTCCAAAGGGAATTTTCTGGGGGGGAATATCCTGCAGTCGATCGACCGTATTATCTATGTGGATCCGGAGGCTTATTGCGGTCTTGAGACGCAGTCGGAGCGCTACGACATCGCCCGAGTGGTCGGAGAGTTGAACCGGAAGATTGAAAACAGGGAAATGACGGCCGTGATGCTTTTAGGGCCCGGCCGGTGGGGAACAACGACGCCGTCCTTGGGGGTGCCGGTCTCCTTTGCCGAGATCAACCATATCACCGTGCTTGGCGAGATCGCCTTCGTGACGGAAAACGCGTCGCCCGAGATCTCGTTCGGGACCCACTTTTTTCAAGATCTGGTGGAAACAGGCATCTTTTATGTGGCGCTTTTCCCGGACGATCCGGGTGTGTCAATGGACCAGAAATTCTTCGATGCGATCCCGAAGACGCTCAAGAAATTGGCCCCAGAATATAAAAAATACGAGCATATGGTCAAAGTCTTCGATGTGAAGAAAAACGAGCTCAAGATCGCCGCGGATATTCTGTCCCAGAGAGTGGTCTGCTATTTCGAGTAAAGCCTCCCGACGCATTTGTAGCTAGCACCAATTCGTATAGACAGCTCTTCGAATAAGCGTCTACAAAAAAGTAGTTTCTAGAAAATCCAACCCCTCCAAAAAAATCCGTCAACACTCTCTTTAAAGATTTATCTCCTTCTTTTCCTATATACAAAAGGCGTTCGTTCGAAGATCCTCCAGATAGGGCATTAAAGTTGGCACGCCTTTTGCTTCTACCAGTTGTAGGAGAAGTTCGAAATGGAGGCTACAAAAATGTCAATTACCAGGGGGGAGGAGAAAGCTGTGAAAATATCTAAAGTGTTTTTAAGGGGAATGGCCGCTTTTTTTGCTTTGTTGATTTTTCCGAAGATCTTGTTGGCCGCGGAGGGAGCGGCCTCTGTCATCGATGCCGGTGATACGGCATGGGTCCTTATTTGTGCCGCCCTTGTGTTTCTGATGACTCCAGGGCTGGCTTTTTTCTATGGGGGACTGGTTCGTCGGAAAAACATTCTTTCAATCCTTATGCAGTGCTTCATGTTGGCCTGCATTATGACGCTTCAATGGGTTCTCGTGGGCTACAGTCTTTCGTTTGGCCCGGATTTGAAGGGGATGATCGGGAGTTTAAGCTGGGCAGGGCTCCAGGGTGTGGGGCTGGAACCCTATCCGGATTATTCCGCGACGATCCCGCATCAGCTTTTCATGGTCTTTCAAGCCATGTTCGCCATCATCACACCGGCCCTGATCCTGGGAGCGTTCGCGGAGCGGATGAAATTCGCCGCTTTTTGCGTTTTCTCCATTCTTTGGGCCACTTTGGTTTATGACCCCGTGTGCCACTGGGTCTGGGGCGTCGGAGGGTTTCTAAGGAACTCCGGAGCGCTTGATTTCGCGGGAGGTACCGTGGTGCATATCAATGCCGGTATCGCGGCCCTTGTTTGCGCGCTGGTGCTCGGGAAAAGGAAGGGTTATCCGAAGCATATGTCGCCTCCGAACAATCTGCCTCTGGCCGTTCTCGGAGCCGGTCTTCTGTGGTTCGGATGGTTTGGATTTAACGGCGGAAGTGCCTTGGCCGCCAACGGGCTTGCCGTCAGCGCTTTTGTGGTCACTCATGTTGCGGCTTCCGCGGCGGGATTGACCTGGGCCCTTCTCGAATGGAAATTCAATTCCAAACCTACCATGCTGGGGATGATCACAGGCGCCGTCGGCGGGCTTGTCGCGATCACTCCTGCGGCCGGCTTTGTGGGACCCTTGGATGCCATCTGGATCGGCGTCGGAGTCTCCGTGATCTGTTATTTCTTTGTGGCGGTGGTCAAACCCAAGCTGGGTTACGACGATTCGCTCGATGCCTTTGGCGTTCACGGGGTCGGCGGAATCTGGGGGGCATTGGCTACGGGTCTTTGGGCCTCCAAGGCCGTGAATCCCGCGGGGAATGACGGGCTTTTCTACGGGAATCCCGGACTTTTACTGATCCAGCTCAAAGCGGCTCTGATCACCATCGCGTATTCGTTCATCATCTCCTGGGTTCTCTTGAAACTCGTGGATCTCGTCATGGGTCTTCGTGTTTCCGAGGATGAAGAACGCATCGGGCTTGATCTCACGCAACATCGTGAGTCCGGCTACACCATCTTGGACTAAAGGAGGGACGCCATGAAATACATCATTGCAGTTATTCAACCGGACCGGGTGGACGAAGTCCT
>CAZGCC010000071.1:0-2870 GCA_964524195.1 uncultured bacterium
GCCTCGTTCCTCTGAGGTGCCGTGCATTATATGGAAAGTCAAAAACATGTCAAGCATTTATAAAAAATAATTCATTTCCTCGCCCGTTAGAGAAAAATACCCCATTACCATCGGATTGACAAGGCCAAGAACGATTTTTTTATTTCGAGAAACAGAAGCTTGGCGCAACTCGTTTCAAACAAAGAGCTTAAAAATTTTTGAGATTTCAAACTCTCCAGAGCTACCACTGTTGCTTAAAAAGCCGCCCCTTCCTGCTTCCCCGAAATATAAAAACTTGGGCAGATAAACCGGAACATATTTGCAAGCTTTCGAGCATCCTTAAGTTTTTCCTGCTCTTCTTGCCTTTTCGCTGCAAGCAACGGAAGGATGTTCTTTTCGATGAATTCCTCCCCGACCTTCCGTCGATCTTGTTCCGTTGGAAAAAGCTTCCGATAGTGGGCCAACTCGCCCAAATCCATCCAAACGCCTCCGCAACCCGGACACCTATCGATCTCTATTTTCCGAAGCGGACTGGAAAAATGCCTCATTAAAACAGTTTCGGGACATCGAGGACAATTTAACCTCTTAGACAGATCTGTGACGCCTTTTCCCAAAGACTTCATATGGCCGACTAGTTTGTCCCCGGCCACTTCGTGAACTTCGTCAAATTTTTCAAATTCCCTAAAATCAAACCAAACGCCTCCGCAACCTTCGGAAATATCTACTTTTACGCCTCGATTTCGACTTCTTTCATGTTGGCACCAGTTCGCGGACATTTCATTACTCACCTCCCATGTTAGTTAACCTTTCAAGCGCATTTTATTCCACTGTCACAGACTTTGCAAGATTGCGAGGCTGGTCGACATCCCGGCCGTTCAGAACGGCGAT
The DNA here is from genome assembly GCA_964524195.1 of uncultured bacterium. Lineage (GTDB taxonomy): Bacteria > Omnitrophota > Omnitrophia > Omnitrophales > Aquincolibacteriaceae > Aquincolibacterium. Next base: position 868 of record CAZGCC010000071.1, read on the forward strand.
CTTGTAGGCCAAAAACTGGAGGGGGATCACGGTCAGGATGGGAGAGAGGATCTCGGGGACCTTGGGAATCGCAAAAAAATCATCCGACATTTTTTTTAGGTCTGTCCGCCCTTCGCTTCCGATGGCGATCACAATACCATCCCGAGCGCGGATCTCCTGTATATTCGATATCATTTTATCGTAAGTCATGGAATCAGGCGCAATGCAGATCACAGGCTGCTCATGGTCAATTAAGGCAATAGGCCCGTGTTTCATCTCGCCCGCCGCATAGCCATGAGCATGCGCGTAGGAGATCTCTTTGAGTTTTAAGGCACCTTCCAACGCGGTCGGATAATTGCACCCTCGCCCCAGATAAAGGAAATTGCGCCGCGCATAATGTTTCTGGGCGCACCGTTCGAACCTTTTGATCTCTTTTAAAACTTTGCTGCACCGCTCCGGCATTTTTTTAAATTCACGAATGAGGCTCTTCAGCTCGACTGTGGCAATCGTCTTGCGGAGCTTCGCCATATAAAAAGCCAGCAAAAGAAGAGTGGCTATCTGAGCAAGGTAGGCCTTGGTCGATGCCACCCCGATCTCAGGTCCCGCATGCGTGTAGATGACCGCATCCGCTTCGCGTGCGATCGTGCTTCCGACCACATTCACGACGGCCAGAGTCAAAGCCCCTCTGGATTTCGCCTCGCGAAGAGCCGCGAGCGTATCCGCGGTCTCACCGGACTGCGTAATAAGCACCACAAGGTCCTTGGAGTTCAGGATCGGATTTCCGTAGCGGAATTCGCTTGAAACCTGTGTGTGACAGGAAAGCCGGGTATATTGCTCCATGGCAATTCCTCCGATCAATCCCGCATGATATGCCGTGCCGCAACTGATCATAGAAACCCGTTCAATCTTCTTGAGACGCTTTTGGAATTTTTTATCGATCGTATCGAAAAAGATCTCTCCGCTTTTCTGAACGCGCTTGATAAGAATATTCTTCAGAACTTCGGGCTGTTCATACATCTCTTTGAGCATGAAATGAGGAAAGCCCTGCTTCTGGGCCTGCGACACATCCCAATGGACCGTCACCGGATGGCGCCTGACCCATGACTTGGTTTTGAGGGAGTAAATCGAGATTTCCTTAGCGGTGATCACGACCAGGTCCTCATCCTCGAGATAAATGACTTGGCGCGTATAAGGCAAAAGGGCCGTCACATCGCTTGCGACGAAATTCTCGCCCTGCCCCAGTCCGATCACAAGCGGGTTCGACCTTTTGTACGCGATGAGAGTATCGGGATCCTCTTTTGAAAAAAGAACGAACGAGAAAAATCCGTGCAGCTCGCTTGCCGCGCGTTTGACGGAATCAAATAGCTTGGAGGATCTGCGGTAGTAGGAACCGATAAGGTTGACGCCGGCCTCGGTATCGGTCTGGGACAAAAAACGGATCTTCTTTTTTTGAAGCGTCTCTTTTACGGTGGCGTAATTCTCAAAGATCCCGTTGTGAACCAGCGCGATCTTCCCTGAGGCATCTACATGGGGGTGGGCATTGGCGCGGGAAGGTTCGCCATGGGTCGCCCAGCGGGTATGGCCGATCCCGATATGAGTTTCGAGGCTGAAATCCCCGAGCTTCTCCTTGAGGACGCAGAGCTTGCCCTTTTCCTTAATAAGGGACAGGCCACCCTTCTGGTGATCCACGCAGGCGATCCCAGCCGAGTCATAACCCCGGTATTCAAGTCGTTCAAGCCCCTTGACCAGGATCGGAACAGCGTTCCTGTAACCGACATACCCAACGATCCCGCACATTTCTTTTCGCTCCTCGGGAAACGGTTAACGGGAAACGCTCGTTTGCCGTTCAGCGTTACCTGTTCCCCATTTTTTTTCGTATTATATACAAGGAATAACATTTTGACAGATGATTTCCTTTTCAATAGTATGAACCTTCGAGGGAAAAATCCATGACGCAAAACCGCCGCAAACAGTTTTTCATCAATAAACCGCGCCCTTTTCATCGAATGTATTGAAGATACATT
>CAZGCC010000071.1:2880-7848 GCA_964524195.1 uncultured bacterium
CTTCAAACCCGCTTCATGCTGGCAGTGGTTATACCACTCCTTTTTATCAATCTTGTCGCTATTGCCGGTTTTTATTTCGGGATCTGGGGAAAAGTCCTCGATTCGTTTTCCGATGAAAAAACGCTGAACGATCTTGTGACCGCATCCCGTATGGTCGAGTATGAAGAAGCTCGCCGCCCCGTTCCTCAGGAACTTTCATCCCTGTCATTTTTCAAACAGAATGAGAAACTGGGCCAGCGCCAGAGGGAAATCCTCAGAGAGATCCTCAACGAAACCAACCGGTCCCTGGCCTGGAAATTTGCGCTCCTTCTGGTCTTCGTCGGATGGGGGACGATCTTTATTTCGCATAAGGTTGCCGGCCCCCTTTTCCGCTTCAGCAAGTCTTTTTGCGAGATCGAAAAAGGCGATTACCGAACGCGGGTTTTCTTAAGGAAACTGGACGAGGGCCATCCTGTCGCGGAAGAATTCAATGAGGCCATGGGAAGAACAGACCGGCTCCTTGCGGACATAAAAACCCTGGCACAGGAAAAAGATGCTCCGCAAGCGATCGCCAAGATCAAAGAGAAGCTCTCCAACATCCAAACCAGCTCTAATGTTTAACCGTTTTATCAGCGCCTTCCTCGCATTTTTCCTCGTCTTATCATGTCCCTCCGGCCTCAGGGCTTTTGAAGTATCCTCCGAAGATCAGGAGTTCTTGAGCAAGATCGAAAAGGACACCCTCCAATATTTTGTCCGTTTTTCCGATAAACTCACGGGATTGACAAAAGATTCGTCCCGTTCAGGTGCTCCTTCCTCGGTGGCAGCCACAGGTTTTGCCCTCGCGGCTTACGCGATTGGGGGTTCCCGGGGCTGGCTCGCTCAGGATTATGCCTACACCCGGATTCTCACCACACTTCAAACGCTTCGCCACAAGGCGGCTCACCAGGAAGGCTTTTTCTACCATTTCCTGGATCCCCGAACCGGAAAACGGGTCTGGAACTCCGAAGCTTCTTCCATTGATACGGCACTCGCCGTGGCAGGCGCCCTTTTAGCAGCCCAGTATTATCCCGGCACAGAGATCGAGAAACTCGCCCATGAGCTCTATGATCGGGTCAACTGGAAATGGATGATGAACGGTTCGGATTTTCTTTGCATGGGCTGGACGCCCGAATCAAAATTCCTCCCCTACTACTGGGACTCCTACAATGAACTTATGATACTCGTAGCACTTGCGATCGGGTCATCCACTTTTCCAGTGCCTCCCGGAGCCTGGGAGCGCTGGCTTCGTCCTGCGGGAGATTATAACGGCCGCAAGATCGTTTTTTCCTCCTGTGGCTCTCTTTTTACCTATCAATTTTCCCATGCCTATATTGACTTCCGGGGACTTGATGACCAAGGTATCGATTTTTTTGAAAATTCACGCGAGGCAACTTTGGCAAATCGTGAATATTCCATAAGTTTTTCCGATCAACGAAAAGGCTACTCTGAATCTTCATGGGGGCTTACTGCTTCCGTAGGCCCCGGAGGCTATAAAGCCTACGGCGGAAAACCTGGCGGTGGCCTTGAGGACGGCACGGTGGCTCCCTATGGCGCTCTTTCATCTATTGTTTTTACCCCCGAACTTTCGACCCAAACAGCACGATTTTTTTATGACAACTATCAAAAAGACCTCTACGGAGATTTTGGATTTAAGGATGCTTTTAATCTGGATAAGGGGTGGTGGGCCGGGGAATATCTCGGGATCGATCAGGGGATCACACTGCTGATGCTTGAAAATTATCTGAATGACGAGATCGTTTGGAAAAAATTCATGGGCCTTCCGGCCATTCAAAAATGGATCGAGCTTACGGGTCTCAGGAAACGCTCGTCCTCAGAGGTTAAAGATTAATCCTTTTCCTTCCTCAAGAGCCTGAGTGCGAGCTGCATGGCAGCTTCTTCGATGATCTCGCGCGTCAGATAGGTGCCTTTTTTGATCTCTTCTTTGATCTCGCGGACGCGCCCCAGATTGGGCTCCGCTTCGGTGGGAATAAGGCGAAGGTATTTCCGGACTTCTTCGCGATCTTTCTCTGAGTTCGTTTTTTCGCGAGGAGCCTGGACTCTGAATTTAGGTCTTTTGGGTTCTGCCACGCTATGCATTCTTCCTGCCTTTGTCCCACATGCGCTCGCCTGCCATTCAGGCGAACCTCGCTAAATCAAAAGTGAAGCGTGGAGACCGGATAGCTACACGACTTCCTTCGCTGTGGTTTTCAGTATATCGACGCAGCGTGACGAAACTTGATATCTTTGTGGCTAATCCCTCAAATACTTTTTGAAAACTCCATCCTCTTTTTTAGGCATCCAGGGTCAAATGCCCGGCGCGACGCATCAGATGCCCGCGCAAACGGGTCACAACCTTGGTGTGGATCTGGCAAACTCTCGACTCGGATACATCCAGGATCTCTCCGATCTCGCGAAGGGTCAGATTTTCATAATAATAAAGAACGATCACAAGCTTCTCCTTTTCAGGGAGCTGATCGATCGCCTCGGCCAGCAGCTCCTTCACTTCGCTTTGATGGACAAAATTGAACTGATCCGTGATGAGTGAATCTTCGATGGTCTGAAGCCTTGAGATGGGCTTGTTGCCGTCATCGTTCTGCCACACTTCATCAAGCGACAGGAATGTCGTGGAATTGAGGTCGCTATAGATGGAGTTGAGATCATCGGTCGAGATCTTGAGGGCCTTGGCCACTTCATCGTCCGTCGCCAAACGGCCGTTCTTCTCCTCGAGCTCTTTGCACTTACGATCGATCTCGCGGGCGCGTTTGCGCAGGAGCCGGGGCGCCCAATCCAGTTTGCGAAGCTCATCCATGATCGAACCGCGAACGCGGGATACGGCGTAGGTCTCAAACTTGTTACCCTGGGAGACATCATATTTATTGATGGCGTCAAAAAGCCCCAGGATGCCGTAGCTTACAAGGTCGTTGAATTCGACATTGGGGGGCAACCCGATCGCCACACGGCCGGCGACATACTTCACGAGGTATAAATATTTTTTGACGATCTCCTCGCGCAAAGAAAGGCTCTTGGTCCTCTTGAACTTCTTCCACATCTTGATTTCATCTTCATGCATGGGGGGTCTCCTTTTGATCTCGTTTTGCCCAAGAGCCGTTCATTTCGGACTCTCCTGCTGTTCGAGGATCTTTTTGATTTGGCTTAGTGTATAATTCTTTGCCTGCAGGATCTTGATCTGCTCCAGTCGATCGAACGCCGTTTCATCATAAAGCCGGTGTCCTGAAATGGTCCGTCGGGCTTCATGGATCAGCCCCGCGACCGTATAGTTATGAAGCGTTTGTCTCGAGAGATTCGTGTATTGCATCACTTCGCCGATCTTGTAGAGTTTTTCGCGTCTCATAGCGATTCGCTCCTTTTTCGTTCCATCTTCGAGTAGATCTTTTGGAGAATCGCGAGGGCCTTGGGATCTTCGGGCTCGAGCATCAGGACCTTTTCCGCCGTGAACTGCGCCTGGCCCAATTGCCCCTGATTCACAAGCTCTTCGGCCTGCGCGCGATACTGTTCCAGCCGGTCCGCGATCTCTTCTTTGTACATCTTGTGAACAAAAAGCGTGTCTGCTTTACCTTCCTTGAGCGCCTTGGCTTTGATCCTGTCGATCAATTCGGAAGCAGTGCTGTTATCCGCATCGTATAAAAAAACCTTTTCCGCCGCGAATAGAGCCAGGTCATACTGATTGGCGTCAAAAAGCGACCGGCTCCGTTCCAGCCAGGTTTTGATCTCGCCGCTTTTATCATCTGCGCTCATTTCCTCAATGGCTTGGGGCAAAAGATTTTCTTTTTGTCTTTCGATCTCCTTGTCGAGAATTTTTGCCATCAGGATTGTGGCTTCAGCATCTTGAGGATTTCTTTCGAGGGCTTTTTGAAGAGAGCTGCGAGCGCTGTAATATTCGCGGTTATTGTAGAATTTTTCAGCCCGCACAATATCACTATCGTGAGAGTTGGCGTTGTAGGCTAACGAGGAACGCGGTACTGGCGCGCATCCCGCCAACAACCCTGTTATGATCATCGCCATAATTAATCTCATAGTTTATAAAATGTAAATTACACTTTATATTTTACAATCTATAACATTTTTTATTTTGGTCAACATAAAAAATGAAATTATTTTAATGGCACACCAGTAATAGTGTTATTTTTGATTAATGATGCTATATATAGCTATTTCTGAGCTATTTATTTTTAGGTATTGAGAAGAATGGACGATAATTCCAGCACAAGCAGCTGAAGCGTAAAGGAGGGATGATATGACTCTTTACGAAAAATTGTTCGATCTGAAATACAATCAAGGCGTGCCGACCTGCGAACTTGCGCATCTCTTCCCCGCGCACATCGATCGCGTCAGTGAAGTGGCTTTACTGGATATTCCCGAAACAACGCTCAAAGAAGTGGTTCGCGAAGAGAAGCTTCTGGAACGCTTGACGATCTTGAAGAAAAAACTCCAAAAAATGATTTAGTTTGGCAGGAAAGCTTACGGCAAAAAACTATTTTCCGGAAAAGACTCCCATCTTGCGGAATTTCTGATATCGCTGGTCCATCAGCTCTTTGCGAGGGATCTTCTCAAGTTCTTCCAGCGCTTCGTTGACAGCCTTGCGAAGATTCTCGGCTGTCGCATTAAAATCACGGTGAGCGCCACCAAGCGGTTCGGGGATCACCCCATCGATCACGCCAAGCTCTAGCAAATCCTGGCCCGTCAATTTTAAAGCGGTAGCGGCATCCGGAGCGCGCGTAGGTTCTTTCCAAAGGATCGCGGCACATCCTTCCGGTGAAATAACGGAGTAATAGGCATTCTCCATCACAAAGATCCTGTCCCCCACCCCGATTCCCAAAGCGCCACCGCTACCACCCTCGCCGATCACAATACAGATGATCGGGGCCTTGATCCCGCCCATTTCTCTGAGATTGTTGGCAATGGCTTCTGCTTGCCCGCGTTCTTCGGCAC
>CAZGCC010000072.1:0-4073 GCA_964524195.1 uncultured bacterium
ATCAACGCGCTCCGGCAACTAGGTGCCTCTGATCTTCCGGGAGATGAATGGGTCCTGGAAATCGAGCCTTGCCGCGTATCGTACACGATCGATCTGAGTGAAAATGGATCAGGCTGGGACGGTCCGTTCAATTGGGAGGCGGCGTTTATCAGAATATTTTGGGTTATGGTTATCGGGCTGGTCCTGGCGGCTTTACGTGATGCCGGCCCTTTTCTCGCGCAGCTCAAATAAAGGAGGAATGTATGGGACGGGTTGGAATTCGAGCGCCGCAATATCCGGAGGAGGCATCCCTTATCCGAAATGTCCTGAAGTTCAAGAAAGAGCTTTTGGAGCTTGACCCCTGGCTGCCTTTTCCACAGAGAACCGGCTGTTACTCGTTCGGTCCGGAAGGACGGCCTATGCCCATCGGCGTTCTTTTCATTCTGTGGGAGAAATGGCCGGAGTTCACAGGGAAATGCCTGGACTGCGGAGGAGATGCGTTCGGATATCAGGTCGGTGGATATGTCATGATTAGTGGCGTGATGGGCTGTTGCAGTGTTTGCGGGATTAGGTTCTACGGCCGCAACCCGGAAAAGGACATGCTGGCGTTGCTTGCTCAGGTCCGGCAGATTGAACCGATCCTGGAAAAGACGCCTTATTTTGTAAAGGGGATGAAATTTGGCGGCAGCAGAGGGGGGCATTTTGGAGGCCGTAGTGCTCCTTTAGTCAAAGCGCTTCAGCATCTCGGAGCGCATCATCTTCCAAGCGATGAATGGGTCCGTGACATGGATTCATGGTCTTATCCTCGCGAGATACGTTCTGAGGGGTTCAGCATTGATCTGAGTTGGCTCAATGAGGAGGTGCGTTACAGAATATTTATAGCCATCTGCATTGCGCTAGTCCGAGCGGCCTTTCTCAATTTCGGTGCTTTCCTCGCACAGCTAAAGTAGATAATAAATGGAAGGAAAGGGACGCAGGGTCAGGCAGGATTGGCTGCTTTCTTAACGCGACACAACGCTGTCGCGGGATGTGCTATACTTCTGTGAATTCAATTTCCAGGGGAGATGAATATGAACAGACAAGAGCTGGTTTCGGTTGCTTTGGAATTACGGAAGATCGGTAATGAGGTTCAGAAGGTTCTTGGGTGCGGGTTTAATGAGGTCATTTTTCAGAATGCGATGGCTATCGAGTTTCGCAAAAGAAGGATCGAATATCTCAAGGAAGTGAATATAGAGATTTTCTATAAGGGCGAGAGTGTCGGCGTCGACCGCCCCGATTTTATCGTTACAAAAATAGGTAGTCTTGGCGCGCCCATATTGCTCGAGCTTAAGATCTCGGACAAGATCAGTGACGGCCATAGAACCCAGCTTAAGTCTTACTGCACCTCACTTCCCAAAAACAGTAACCCGGCCCTCAAAGGTTTCGCAGGCGGGATCTTAATGGCCTATCCCCAGAATGATCTTGAAGGTTCGGCTAAAGTGAAGATTTTTATGACCGATCCTGATTTTAACTGTCTCGTGGATGACCAGCAAGAAGAGGACGATCAACTAGCCGCCGAGAAGTTGAAAAATAAAGGAGATAAGAAAAAGGCTATGGGGAATAGTTAAGCTAATGCCAAAACTGCTCATTTACAAAAAAGAAGTTAAAAGCATATTTGAACTGCTGGGAGACAAAGAAAATCATATCTCATTCAGCGTGGGCTGGGCCTTTTCGAATTGTCGAGAGTTCCTTCAAAACTTCTTGCTGCAAATAAAAGCGCCTACTGATTTTGACTTGTCGAAGGTGAAAATTCTTCTTCAACGGTACGAACATGCCCATGGTTTTACAGACTTTGAGATTCTTCAGGAGGGAAAGTTTCATATTATTATCGAAGCTAAGCGAGGGTGGTCGTTCCCGACAAGAAAACAGCTGGAAAAATACGCGAAAAGAAAAACATTTCGACAATCCTCAGCCCCGGATAAAAGAATCATAATTTTCAACGAGAGTACCCCAGATTTCACCAAAGCACATTTCAAAATTGATGCAATAGCTTCAGTACCTGTTGAAGTTCTATCTTGGAAGCGGATACGGAAAATCGCAGCACAGTCCTTGAAATTAGGACGCGATTCCGAAAATCGGCTCCTGCGTGAGCTTAACCATTACCTGGAGGGAATTTCTACTATGCAGAAAATGGATAGTAATTGGGTGTACGTAGTTTCATTGGGGTTTGGGAATCCTGCAGGGTGGAAAATTTCATGGCGCGATATTGTTAATAAAAAGCGGCGATATTTTCATCCTGTTGGAGGTGGAAAAGGAGGGTGGCCACAAGAACCTCCCAATTACGTAGCTTTTCGCTATGACGGAAGGCTTCAATCTATTCACCACGTCGATGATTACAAGGTTTTTACTAATCCTAGGAAGCATTTCAAGGAAGCTCCAGCGGTGGATTGGGAAGAATGTTATTTGTATGATCTAGGCCCTGCTATTAAGCCGGAACATGAGGTCAGAGCGGGTAAAAAAATTGTGCGAAGCATGCGTGTCTGGGCCATGCTCGACCTTCTTTTGACCTGCAGAACCATACAAGAGGCAAGAGATAAATCGAATGAGCGAGAAGAAATAAGCGCGTCCTGAAATCAGTTTTCGGTAGGTGCTGGAAAGGGCGGGAAGTTGTCATTAGTGGAACAAAGGCGATAGTGAAATGGGCAAAGGGGTTGATTTCAAATTATTCAAGTTTGGACATGTTGCGTTGATTACGGCACTTATGAGGGCTATATGAATACAATACGAGTTGGAAAAATAATTAGCTCCGTCAAAAAGCTGGCTATTCAGTATTACAAAGAAACCGGAAAGCCGCTTGGTGCTACAGGAGAGATCGCGGAATGGGAGGCAGCGCAAATATTGAAACTTAAGCTTTGTTCAGCGCGCGAAGCTGGGTGTGATGGATTAAGAACGACGGGCAAGGGGCCAAGAAGGGTTCAAATAAAAGGGCGCCGTATTTTAGACACGTCTAAACCTGGCCAGCGCATCGGTGCCATCAAACTTAATCAAAAGTGGGATTCTGTGGCGTTAATTCTTCTAGATGAAATATATGAGCCAGTGGTTATTTACGAGGCATTAAGGGCGCCGATTAAGAAAGCTCTGACTGCCCCTGGATCAAAGGCGAGGAACTTAAGGGGTTCGCTGTCAGTAAGTAGATTTAAAAGCATCGCGAGAGAAATCTGGAAAAGAAAAAAGAGCTGAGTTGTGAAAAATAAAAACTATGATAAAAAAATCTTCCGGTTGGTATCGATCCTGAATAAACTCAACGGGGGCGGGAAGGTGCGCTCTAGCGAGCTTGCGGAGGAGTTCAATGTTTCGATCCGGAGCGTCCAACGGGACCTGGATCTTCTGAATCTGACAGGATTTCCGCTCGATATGCCGGAAAAGGGTATCTATTCCTTCATGCCCGGGTTTTCTCTTCGAAAACTCATGCTTACCGATGAGGAAGCGTCACTTCTCAGTTTTTTTCATGAAATCGCTAATTCGCTCGGGAAAAACTTTTCAGAATCCTTCCGCAGTCTTGTGAGTAAAGTCCTTGCGAAAGAGGACTCCTCACCGTTCTATGTGAAACTGCCCGGGATTCCGGCAAATATGAAGAATTTTCCGTTCGTAAAGGAATTGGAGCAGGCGGTCCAGGAGTCGCAAAAGATCCTAATCAAATACGAATCCGCAAAAGGCCTTGCGGAACACCGGCTTTGTCCGCTCAAACTGGTTAACTTTGAAGGGTTCTGGTACTTGCTCGCCATGCCGGACGGGAAGCGTCAGTTCCGGAAGTTCCGGTCTGAGAAGATCAAGTCACTCGAACTGTTGGATGAATCCTTTGATCCACCGCGGAACCTGAAAACGGCGCTTGATCGGAGCGTCAATATCTGGTTCAGTGAACAACCGGGGGAGAAGATCCTGCTTGAGATTGATAAGGACGCCGCCCACTACTTCAAGAAGAAGATCTATTTTCCTGAACAAAGGATCGTGAAGGAGAAGAAGGATGGCACGCTCATCCTCCAGACGCAGGCGAACTTTAATGAAGTGCTTCGCACCATCATTCAATGGATCCCCGATATCCGTGTCATCAAGCC
>CAZGCC010000072.1:4083-7530 GCA_964524195.1 uncultured bacterium
GCTCCCGCCCCAGGTGGGGCTGAGTCCTTTTCGTTTTTCAATCCTGAGTGCTCAAAAAAATATTTACGACTGCGACAGGACCCTGTCGCGTATGGCCTCTACAATAGGTCTCATGAAAATCTTAATTACGGGCGCATCGTCAGGGATCGGTAAGGCATTGGCTGAATTATATGCTTCGATAGGATGGGATGTCGAAGGCTTGGATAAAGAAAACGGGCAGGCCGTTGATATACTGGATACCTGGGAGAAGCTGAAGCTAAAGGAAAAATACGATGCGATGGTATTGAATGCTGGCGTTGCTTATTTTGATTATGAAAAAGAGTTCAAGAACGCGGAATATCTTGTAAAAACCAATCTGTTCGGTGTTTACTATGGGTTGGTAAAAGCTCCTGAGCTGTTGTCCCCGCATTCACCGGTCTGCGTTGTATCAAGCGTCTCGGCACACAGGTGCGATCCAGACGAACCTCTTTACGCAGCCAGTAAAGCAGGAGTCAGCTCGTTGGTCAGGAGTTTTGGAAAAAGATACGCCACTTCCCACAGGGTTTTTGGCGTGGCGTTCGGATTTTGTAAGACGAATCTGGGGAACCAAAACGGGCACATATCTCAGCAGTTGAAAGATAAAGTTCCCGTGAAGAGGGCGATGTCGCCGGAGGAAGCTGCAGAGTATATCAGGAAACTCATGGACTTTGATTACCTTGTGGCAGAAGATGTCATCATTGACGGCGGTTTTAGGTGGGCATAGAAGTTTTAATAGTCCGAAAAGGAGGCGAAATGAACCCAGCTAACTTCAAAGAGCAACTTCAAAATTATCAGGAAAGAGTTAAAAAATATGTGGAGAAGGATTCGCTTCAACGGAAAAGGTGTCACGATGAAAATAACACCACCATAAAAATTGTTATTCCGTTGCTGGAAATATTGGGCTGGGTGCCTGAGTCTGACTTGATGGAATTCGAATATACCACGCGGGACAGACGAGATAAGACGAGCAACAAAGTTGGCTGGGCCGATATCGCGCTTTACGCCTCTTTGGGAAAAGAAGACAAGCCGATTATTTTAATCGAAGTCAAAAAAATTCAGAATGATATTCCCTTTAAGCGTCCAACGAAAATCTTCGAATATATGACCCATGAAGGAATAGCGTTTGGCATAGCAACAAATGGAAGACAATTGCTTTTGTATGATAATTATCGCGTCGGGCATTCCTCTTGCAAAGGAAGCAACCTGGTAAACTTCAGGTCTCTGAAAGATTTGATGGATTACAGAGAAGCGCTTAATCTTTTTTCGAGGAAATCAGTTGTGGACGGTAAACTCAATGCATTTTCCAGGTACTTTCATGAAGAAAGCCGATTTCATTCCTGGCGTAAATCTCTACTGGGGAAGAATAAGGATTGGGATGAGGATACGCTTAAATTGAAATTCGCCTGTGATTTTGTTCGGCGTTCGGAAGGGTCGAGATCTTTTTCGAGTCTAAACGGAAGCGAGAGAGATTAACTAAAATGAAAACCAAACCCGCTCCATTCCTGTCCAAGACAAAATATATCGCCGGGCTACAGTGTCCGAAGCTTCTTTGGGTTTACTATAACGCCAAGAAGGAGATCCCCGAGATCACGGAAGACCAACAGAAGATCTTTGATCAGGGACACGTTGTGAATGAGTTTGCGCACAGGCTTTTCCCAGGGGGGATTGAGGTGCTCGGGAGGACAGAATACGACCAGATCCTCGCGGAAACACAAAAGCTTCTCCCTCAAAGGAAGATCCTGTTCGAGCCCGCCTTTCAACATAAGAGCGCCTATGCCCGGCCGGACGTTCTCAGGCCCAATAAGGACGGATCCTGGGATATCTTCGAGGTAAAAAGCTCCGGTGGAGCAAAGGACATCTATTATCTCGATATCGCCTTCCAGAAATACTGCTACGAAGGTGCTGGTCTCAAGATCCGCCGGTCCCACGTCGTTCACATCAACACCGATTATGTCCGTCGCGGTGAGATCGACCCCGAAGCTCTTTTTACCATAGTTGATGTCACAAAAGAGATCAAAGGGACTGCAGGTGAGATCGAGAAGAACATCGCCCGGATGCTGGATATCATCGACAAAAGGTCGCGTCCGGAGATCAAGATCGGCAAGCAGTGTGACTCTCCCTATCCATGCCCTTTGACTGATGCCTGCTGGGAGCATATTCCTGAAGACAGCGTTTTTATCTTAAACAGGATACGCTCGTCCAAGGCCTTTGAATTCATCAACGAGGGATTTCTCAAAGCGACGGATGTGCCTCAAGATCGGTTGACCACGCTTACCCACCAGATCGTGAGCAAATGTCACACGGAAAAGACGAGGCACATAGACCTCAAAGCTATCAAAGGGTTTTTCAAGCAACTTGAGTTTCCGCTTTATTTCATAGACTTCGAAACTGTCGGAGCGGCTGTGCCTCTTTATGAAGGCTCGCGCCCATTCCAACAGGTGCCGTTCCAATTCTCTCTGCATATCTTGGAAGGGTGGGATAAGAAGCCTGTTCACCATGCGTTCCTGGCGGAAGGGCGGGAAGATCCGCGTCCGGAATTCTTGAAAAAGCTTAGGTCTCTAATCGGGCCCAAGGGGAATCTCGTGGCGTACAATATGCCATTTGAGATCGGCCGCCTCAAGGAATCCGCGGAAGAGTTTTCGGAGTACAATGACTGGTTCAAGGAAATCGAGCCGCGGTTCATCGATCTAATGGTGCCGTTTCGCAGGTTCGACTATTACGATCCGAAGCAGATGGGGCGATATTCGATCAAGGCTGTTTATCCGGCGCTTACCGGTGGCTCCTATAAGGAAATGGAGATCTCGGATGGGGGGCAGGCAAGCAGCGAATACGGGCGGGTCACTTTTACCGACGGCATTTCGGAAAATGAAAAGCGCAAGATCTATGACGGCCTTCTTGAATACTGCAAACTCGACACCCAAGCCATGATCGATATTTTGAAGGTTTTGAAAGCCAAAAGTGTAAATGGGGCGGAGAAAGAAGAAATGGAAAATGCTAGAAGGACAAATTAAAAACGCAAAGATCGTTTTTGGATTGAGACAAAAAATTCCATCCAAATTGAAAACATTCCTGGATTTCCGGGCCAAAGCAACAGGGATCACATTAGTTTCGTTCTTCGATTTTGCTTCTATGCGAGGGAGGAATATAAAGGAGCACGCAGCCAGCCGCATTTTGGAGGAGTTGGAGAAACAACAGGACTTTTTGATTAGCCCGGAAAAAGATGATAAGGAAAAAGTAAAAAAGTTGTCGGGATTTAAATCAAGAGGAGACCGGACAGAGCTTTTGGAGGAAGATGTCCAAGCGTTTCTTGTCCGGGAAATCTTAAGCCCGGAGAATGCCCGGGACCTCCCGAAGCGAATTTGTGAGGCCTGTCATTGTCAGAAGCTGGAATATCTGACTTCCGAATTCGAATGGAGCCTTAATGGAAAG
>CAZGCC010000073.1:0-3886 GCA_964524195.1 uncultured bacterium
CGAGACCGTTTTCCGGACTTCCTGGGGGAAGAATAGCGCCTGTCTTGAACCAGGTCGGATCGACGAGCTTGTCCGTGATCTTGAACTTTCCAACCGGCGTGCAGTTATTTTTACCTGTCGCCACGGAATATTTCTTCACCGGCTCGTTATTGGAATAAAGAGCAAGCGTATTCTTGGACTTATCGACCAAAATGGAAAAGCGGGCCGTATGGATCTTGAGCTTCATCCCGGGATAGATATTGTCGCTCGTAAGGCTGTTGATCTTTTTTATAAAATCTACGGTCGTATGATTCTTCCGGGCGAGGACATAGAGGCTGTCGCCGGGTTTTACGGTATGCGAGATGCTGCCGGGACCGATCTCCTTCGAAAACAAGGCCTTCCACCGCTTTTCCATTTCCAGCGTGTTTAGACCCGAAGAAGCTTCCGTTCTCTGGTTTGCTTTATTTTCTTTTCGACCGGCAGTGGCTTTTGAAGTGACGGTCTTGGCCAGGGTCTTCTCCTCTTTTATGGCAGAAGCCGCGCTTTCTTTCTTTTCAACCATAGAAACGGAAGCGATTGGTTCCGGCCGGGTTTCTTCCATAAAAAAATCATCGTCCTGAAAAGATTCCCCTTTGGCTTTCTCGAGCTCTTCCGCCGCCCGACTCTTGGTGGGATACAGCGTGGCAAGCGCCTGATCCGTCGCCTCTCCCGCGCCGGTGTCCGCCGCAAAAACAGGCCTGGGAACAAGAAAAAGCGCTAGAGACAAAGCCACCAACAAAATATTTTTCTTCATAAGGATTCCTGGATTATCCGCAAAAAAGAAACGCTAGAACGATCCCTAAAAAAGCTCCGGCCAGAACTTCGAACGGTGTATGACCAAGCAGTTCTTTGAGCCGCCTTTCCGGAACCGCACCTTTCGCATAAAACTCGTCGACCATCTCATTCAGGATCTTTCCCTGCCACCCCAGGTGCCTGCGAACCCCTGCGGCATCAAACATGGTGATGAGGCAAAGGATCAACCCTATCAGAAAAGGGATACTGTTAAAACCGTAATAAAGACCCGTCACTGTCGCCAAACTTGCCACGGTCGCGGAGTGCGCGCTTGGCATCCCGCCGGTATCAAAAAGCCAGCGAACATCAAACTTCTTCTTTTTGGCTCCGCTTAAAATCACCTTGAGAGCTTGCGCCACGAACCAACGTAGAAAGACGGCTATAAAAGCTCTTTCACTATCAAAGGGAGGATTTGGGATGACCAGCATGTTTTTGGGGAACCCTCGGAAAAAGGTTGACACCTTTCCTATTTATGCACTATTATCATAAATAATATTACTTTAAAGTATTTCTCTACATTGGATTCCCCAATGAGGTCGTCATTATAAGTTTAGCGTATTTAAAAAGCAAGCCTGTTTGTTTGAGGGGTATGGGTCACCTTTTGAGACCGTATTAAGAGCTGCCCCCTCACGAAACCGGCTCCGAAAGACGAGAGGAGATTCGATGATCCGTATTAAAAGCGCTTTTGCGCTGGGCATCCACGCCTTTCCCGTCGATATTGAAGTGGACATCAGTAATGGCCTGCCGCAATTGATCCTGGTCGGTCTTCCCGATGCCAGCATCAAAGAGGCCCGGGAAAGGGTCCGAACCGCCCTCAAGAACAGCGCCCGACAAGATCACGATCAACCTCGCGCCCGCGGACATCAAAAAAGAAGGCGCTTCGTTCGATTTCCCCATCGCCCTCGGAATCTTGGCCTGCCATGGGATCATTCCTCCCGAAAAGCTTGCCGGTCATATTTTCCTCGGGGAACTGGCTCTTGACGGAACCTTGCGGCCTCTCAAAGGCGTCATTGCCATCACCACAGGCCTTAAAGAATCTTCGTTCGTTCTTCCCGCGGAGAACGGTAAAGAAGCCGCGCTCGCAAAAAACGCTACGGTTTATCCCGTCAAAGATCTGAAGGAAACGGTGGAATTCCTTTTGGGAAATCAGCCGATTGAACCCTTAAAAAATCTTCCTTACAAAAATAAACCCCCATCCCAGTCCCTGCCGGACTTTTCCGAGGTTCGCGGTCAGCAGGCCGCTAAACGGGCTCTCGAAATAGCGGTGGCGGGAAATCACAAAATACTTTTTGTAGGCCCTCCCGGAAGCGGCAAGACCATGCTTGCTAAAAGGCTTCCCGGGATCCTGCCGCCCATGAGTTCTGAGGAAGCTTTGGAGATCACCAAGATCCATAGCGTCGCGGACTTGATCCCTCAAGGGAATAGCCTTATCGAAGCAAGACCTTTTCGGGCTCCCCATTACACAGCTTCCGCTATCGCTCTGGCCGGAGGCGGCCCTTCGCCTCGCCCGGGAGAAATGTCCCTTTCCCATGGCGGCGTTCTTTTCCTCGATGAGCTTCCGGAGTTCCGCCGAGATGCGCTGGAAACACTGCGAGGACCGCTGGAGGACGGCTGCATCACGATCTCGCGCGCCAAAAGCCAGGTCACATTCCCGGCACATTTTTTACTCGTCGCTGCCATGAATCCATGCCCATGCGGCTATCTTGGCGACACACGAAAAACTTGCCGTTGTTCCTTAGGACAGATCCATAAATACCAATCCAAGATCTCAGGACCCGTTCTTGACCGAATCGATATTCATATCGAGGTACCGGCCCTATCCTTCCAAACGCTCATAGGTCAAGAGACCGCAGAAAGTTCGGCTGAAATACGGAGTCGCGTTTGCGGGTGCCGCAAGATCCAACGGTCGCGTTACCGGCACAAACCCTATGAAACCAATTCCCAGATGTCCCCCAAAGACATCAAAGAGTTCGCCACGCCGGATCTCCAGGGCCGCAAGCTGATCGAGATGGCCATGAAAGAGCTTCATCTCTCCGCCCGCGCCTACTATAAAATCCTCAAGATCGCCCGAACGATCAGCGATCTGGCGGGATGTGAGCAAATTCAATCCGAACATATCGCCGAGGCGATTCAGTATCGGAGTTTGGATAGGCAGTGGTGGAGTTAAAATTAGGGAGGGCTCTAGATAAGTCCTTGAATGCTGGAGAGTTATATGCGAATTGGTTTGAAGCTTTACTAACTATCGGTCTTCCCCTAGATCTAGAATCACCGCCAACGCTAATGCCAGCCTTCTGTCGAGCGCTTTTCCAACATCTCCATAAATATCCATGACATAGCGGTCAAACACTGTGAGCTTGCGATCAAAGACGCCTATTTGCTGCCCGCTCATCATAAGATTAAAGTTCGCTAAATCACGGGCCATGCGGCCATAACTGGATCCGGAATATCCCAAAGTCGCTGATACTGCATCTTGTTCGGCCGTCGCGACTTCTTCCCCTGCATTATTGAAAATACCATAAATCCTTTTGAATAGAGAGAATTTCTGTCGGATCCTTCCTATCAATTGGTTATTATTATCGGTGATGGAATAACTCGTAAAAAGGCTAAAGATGTGATCCTGAGCGATTTTCATCAAGGGCCCACCGGACGATTCGGAAGCATAGACTTCAACATGGCGCTTCAATGTCCATATCTTTTGCTTGAGAAAACACAACTCCGCACCGTTCTCATCCAGAACATTGTATCGGGCACCTACGGTCAGAATCTTCTGCTTCAATAAGAATTTATTTTTATCAAAATCAAAGGCCATGCCTTCAGCTTTCCTTCTTTTCGAAGGCACCCTTCGTTTGCGCGTCAAAAATCATGAAATAGAGAACGACACCATGTAAAACGGTTCCAATGGGAAACGCAGTGAGAGAAAGAACTGATAAGACAATTTGCCAAATTCTGGCGGCTGGTTTTAGCTGAGCCAATGCCTTATTAAGGAGAACCAACAAAAAGGCCGGAACCCAAGCTATGCAACATGAAAGCAACCCAACAACTATCAAAACCAACGGACTAGCCGATCGCCCTGCGT
>CAZGCC010000073.1:3896-7476 GCA_964524195.1 uncultured bacterium
AAAAAGGCCCGCTATAACCAAAAGAATGATGCTGATTATATTTATCACTCTTACAAATTTAATTCCGAAAGGCAATGTTTGATCCATGGCTTTCCCCCTTTTTATTCACCAAGCGTTTTTTGAATATTCTGTAGCAATAGTTCTAAATCCGCCTCACTTTTGGGCGCCCCATATTTACCCCCGGTCTCTTTAGCCATCTCAGCTAATGTTTCTTCATCAGTTTCAATCTGCACCGCGATTACACGATTACCGAATTGTGGATCGTTAACGGGAAACGGCGCCAGCCCTTTATTGCCAAGAGAAACAGTATGAATCACAATACCATGGTGAGACGCAAAATCAGTGGCCGTTAAAGGGTCTAAATGACCGCCGTTATTCACACCGTCCGTTAACAGGATAATTATCTTTTTGCTTCCATCATACCCAGCAAGATCCTTCACAGCTTCAAAGACGGCGTCGCCGATAGCCGTCCCGTCTTTGATCAATCCAATTTGAACTTTATCAAGAGCTTTTTCGACCTCCCTTTTTGATGAAGTAAGAGGACTAACGGCCTGAACCTCAGCCGCAAAACATTTCAGGCCAACCATGACATCGGTGTTCATTTGGAGAAATTGCGATATAGCGACTTTAGCAGCTACAAGACGGTTCAGTGGCTGCATATCTTCTGCGTTCATAGATCCCGAGATATCCAGCAAAATAATTAAGGCTGGCTTTTGTATCCCGGCGCCAGGGGGCGGCGCTTTTACGCCCTGTTTGGCTAAAAATTCATTAAGAAAAGCGCCTTTAGATTTTCCGGCAGGATTATCGATATGTATCGTAATGGGCTTTGAATCGAGCCATCCCTCCCGCATCGGCGCATTTTCCGCATCATCTTCCGCAAAAGAGATTTTTATGGCTCCGGGATTAATAACCAGATCGCCGCCATAAATCGGAGAAAGAATAAGTTCTCTTAACTTCGCCTGAACATAATTTCTTCCCTTAAACTTCACCTTTTCCATCGCGCCATTTTCTGGCATCTCTAGTGATTCGATCCAAAACCCTCTAAATCGTCCTTCGGATTTAAATCCCTCATATCGGGTGTTATAGCGTGTAAATAGATCATAATTCAATTTAATCTTCTCACCGACAGAGGCGGTCGATTTGTCGCTTGTTACCTCGAAGACAAGATTTTCATCTCGTGTTGGCAGAAGCGACTCTTTAAGAGTCTCGTTCTCGACCAGGGGGGCCGCACTAAACTTGGATGGGTGTTGCCAAGTAAAATCTCGATGCAAGAACTCGGATCTTTTCATAAAACGCCCTGCAAAAACCGCTATAAGCAAACCGATCACTATTCCTGCTACAACAGAAATAACAACCGTCGCTTTCAAATTCCCCATTATTCTCCTCCCAATTTCATACCTTGGTTATCGGCTCAGATAGAATCTTCTAAAGGACGGCCAACTCCTCCCACCTGATGGTTACGGTCGGCACGAACTCAGGGTATTCATAGGTTGTATAGAGCAGATCCTTGTTCGGTCCCAATGCCTGTCAATTTCACCTTGTCGAAATTGGGGCTGCCCTTGTCACCATTAATTAAACAAAATTTAAGATAAGGGCGGATACTTAAAATCGCCCAAACGAGCAGCGACTTGGCGGGATGCGAACAAATTCAATCGGAACATATCGCGGAAGCAATTCAATACAGGAGCTTGGATCGGCAATGGTGGTCATAGCAAAGCCAAAGGGGACAGGCAGTCACTCAATGCCTGTCCCCTTTTAGTGGTCATAAGAGTGGAGCTAAAGCGCCGACTCCAACCCTAGGGATGTTTCTTTTGTAACCCTAAGCCCAATCGGTTGTTAGTGAGAACCGTCTCTTGGGTTTTACAAATTTCTCTCTATCCCCATCCCTGGGCCCTGCGCATTTTAATCGTCCTAACTCTATTTTTAGAACGGGGTTGGAGATATTTTCGGTCTCTTAATTGCTTTTTCCCTGGGAGGGGGGTATACTTTTTCGGAAGCTTTGGAAGTCCTCTTTCACGAAGGTTGGCGCGTCATCAGAAAGGATCGTCTTTGTATTCCTTCGTCCACTTATTTTAAAGGGGGTTTTGGCATGAAAATAAACGCTGACGATCAGGAAACCGAGAAAACCTCTCAGGAGAAGACCTCCACAGGGAAAAAGACCTCCGAGGCAAAAAAACGGATTCTTGTTATTGAAGACGAATATAGCGCCAGCAAATTCCTGAGCCTGCGCTTACGGAGTCTTGGCTTTGAAGTTTCCGCAGCTTTTGACGGCGTCTCTGGCCTCAAGGAAGCCACAGAAACGGTTCCCGACCTTATTATTCTGGATCTTATGATCCCCAAGCTTCCCGGCGAAGAAGTCTGCAAAGCGCTCCGGGAAAGCTTTGATGACAGGCTCGTCAAGATCCCCATCATCATGCTGACCGGTAAAGACTCGATGGTCGACAAGATCCTCGGAAAAGTCATCGGCGCAGACGCTTATTTGACAAAACCTTATGATTTCAGCGATCTTCATGAAGCAATCAAGAAGATATTCCCGGATTCCTAGTTCTTGTCCTTGTTCTGTTCTTTAAAGGGCAACACTGCGAACCCGTAAAATTAATAACACCGCAGTGCTGGTCGCTGAACACAAGGCCTCGGAAAAAAACCCGGCGCGAAGAGAGGATATGCAGATGGATCCGGAAAAGTTCGCACAGCCCGGCTTGAAGATCCTTCTCGTGGAGGATGATCCGGAGTTTGCCGGCCTTCTGAAGATCCGTCTCGGGAAAGAAAAAACCCCTTCTTTTGCCATCACCTGTCTCCCTACCCTACGACAAGCCCTTGAAGCCTTGGCCAACACCTCCTGGGATCTGATCCTCCTGGACCTGACACTCCCTGATTCCAGCGGTCTTCAAACTTTTAGTACGCTTCGGGCCCAAGCCCGCCACACTCCGATCGTGATCATGAGCGGACTGGATAGCGACAGTTTGGCCATTGACGCGGTCCGCAAAGGAGCGGAGGATTACCTGGTCAAAGGTGAGATCGATTCCAGGCTTTTGCTCCGGGTCCTTCATCACGCTATGGACCGGCACCGGATCAAGGAAAAGCTTGCCTCGGTCACCGGACGGCTTCGTGAAACGAACCTCCGCCTGGAGAAAATGGCGCTTTTGGATCCTCTTACGGAACTTTATAACCGCCGCGGGCTCCAGCAAGCCCTCCGCCGCGAGCTTCAGCTTCTCTCCCGGGAAAGCGGAAACCTTATGGTCCTTTTTCTCGACATCGATGACTTTAAAAAGATCAATGATTCGCTGGGACATCCTGTGGGGGATATGCTTCTCAAGCAGATCGCTCAAAAGATCCAGGATTCCGTGCGCATTTCGGACCATGTGGCGAGAATCGGCGGAGATGAATTTATTTTATTGCTCCCCAAAACACCTTTTAAAAAAGGTCTTCAGCTCGCCGAACGCCTTCGCTCCGCGATCTCCGGCACCAAGATCGTTATTTCAGACAAGGAATCGCTCCGTATCACGGCAAGTTTTGGACTGACCACTGTCCCGGCCCATACAGCTTCCGTCGATGATCTGCTCGCCATTTCTGACCCTTT
>CAZGCC010000074.1:0-4733 GCA_964524195.1 uncultured bacterium
TCTTCGCGCAGACGGAGAAGCCAGGAAGGCTCCTGCTTGCGGCCATCCTTTAATTTCCCATACGCTTGTTGATATTGATCGATTATTTTTTCCACATTTCACCAGCATGTTGTATATCGTATGTCGTATGTCGCTGGCTTTTCCGATATGCGACATACCACATACTACATACTGTCTTCATGCCCGCACCCATTCATAACCTTTCTCTTCAAGCTTAAAGGCAAGGTCCTTGTCTCCGGAAAGCACGATCTTTCCGCCCATCAAAACATGGACGCGATCCGGGGTGATGTAATTAAGCATCCGCTGGTAATGCGTGACCAAGATGAAGGAACGGCTCTTGCTACGCAGCCGATTCACGCCCTCCGAAACGATCTTCAGGGCATCGATATCAAGACCCGAATCCGTTTCGTCCAGGATCGCGAGCTTCGGATTGAGCGCCGCCAGCTGAAGGCTCTCATTGCGCTTTTTCTCGCCGCCTGAGAACCCCTCGTTCACGGGACGGGAAAGGAAACTCTCGTCCATTTCGACCAGCTTTATTTTTTCTTTGAGGAATTCCAGAAATTCCATCGCGTCGAGCTCTTCAAGCCCTTTGGCTTTCCGGATCTCATTGACCGCCGCCTTCAGAAAATACGCGTTGTTAACCCCTGGGATATCGATTGGATACTGGAACGCAAGAAAAACTCCCTGCCGCGCCCGCTCCTCGATCGACATCTCCAAAAGATCCTGACCCTCATAAGTCACGCTCCCTTGTGTCACTTTGTAAGATGGATGGCCCGCTAACACGCGTGTGAGCGTGCTCTTCCCGGAACCGTTCGGGCCCATGATGGCATGAACTTCCCCGGCATTGACCTTGAGGTCAATGCCCTTCAGGATCTCGACCCCTTCGACGCTGACATGTAAATTTTTTATTTCCAGCATTGTTCCTCCTTAAAATGAGAACTCTAACCAACACTTCCTTCCAAACTCACGCTCATCAACCGCTGGGCTTCCACAGCAAACTCCATCGGCAGATTCTTGAACACTTCTTTGCAAAATCCGTGCACGATCATCGAAATAGCGTTCTCCGCCGACATGCCGCGCTGTTTGCAATAAAAAAGCTGGTCTTCGTTGATCCGTGAAGTCGTGGCCTCATGCTCCGCCCGGGAGCTCCGGTTGCTCACTTCCAAGGTCGGGAATGTGTTCGCGCTGCAACGGTCCCCCATAAGAAGTGAGTCGCACTGGGTGTAATTACGCGACCCCGTTGCCTTGGGCGTCATTTTTACAAGACCGCGATAAGTATTCATGCCGTGCCGGGCGGAGATGCCTTTGGAGATGATCGTGCTTTTCGTATGCTGGCCGAGATGGACCATCTTCGTTCCGGTGTCGGCCTGTTGATGATTATTGACCACGGCCACGGAATAAAATTCTCCGATCGAGTGATCGCCCTGCAAGATGCAGCTTGGATATTTCCAGGTGATCGCGGAACCGGTCTCCACCTGCGTCCATGAGATCTTGGAGTACGCCCCCTGGCAGAGACCGCGCTTTGTCACAAAATTATAGATTCCGCCCTTGCCTTCTTTATCTCCCGCATACCAGTTCTGCACCGTGGAATATTTGATCGAAGCCTTTTCATGAGCCACAAGCTCCACGACCGCAGCGTGAAGCTGGTTCTTGTCGCGGATCGGCGCCGTGCAGCCTTCCAGATAACTCACAAAACTGCCTTCATCGGCCACGATCAGGGTCCGTTCGAACTGGCCCGTGTCCATCGCATTGATACGGAAATAGGTCGAAAGCTCCATGGGACAGCGCACGCCTTTGGGGATATAACAAAAAGACCCGTCGCTAAAGACCGCGGAATTAAGGGCCGAGAAAAAGTTGTCTTTCACCGGCACTACCGACCCAAGGTATTTCTTGATCAGATCCGGATGCTCCCGGACAGCTTCAGAGAACGAACAGAAAATAATCCCGTATTCCTTGAGCTTTTCCTTGAAAGTGGTCGCCACGGAGACGCTGTCGAATACCGCGTCCACGGCGACGCCGGCAAGCCGTTTCTGTTCCTCAAGCGGGATCCCGAGTTTCTCGTAGGTTTTAAGGATCTCCTGGTCCACATCCGCGAGGCTTTGAGGGCCGTCTTTTTTCTGCTTGGGCGCGGAATAATAAATGATGTCCTGGTAATCGATTTTGGGATACCGGACGCTCGACCAGTCGGGCTCTTCCATTTTGAGCCACTCGCGATAGGCGGCAAGACGCCACTGGAGCATAAAATCAGGTTCATGCTTCTTCTTGGAAATAAAACGGATCGTATCTTCGCTGAGTCCTCTGGGCGCGGTATCTGATTCCACCGGCGTCACGAAACCGTAGGCGTAATCCTTATTGATGAACGATCCCGCGTCCGTCATTTTTTGCCCCTTACGGCGGTCACAAGTTCCGGTTTCTGCGTCGGGCCCATGACATCTTCGGCGATCTTCTCAAGTGTAAGGGTTTGGTAAAGCTCGTCCAGCGTTTGCTGGGTCTTGTACCAAATGGACTTCAACTTGCATAAAGAAAAATGAGTGCACACGATATGCTTGCGGCGCTTGGGCGAGCAAAAAACCTCAAAGGTGCTGCCTTCAAGCGCCTCGACGATCTCCTTCAGGTTGATCTCTGAGGGAGAACGCGTGAGGGTCCAGCCGCCTTTATTTCCCTGCTGGGAGGTCACGATCCCTGCGCGACGAAGCCTTTGCAGGATCTTCTCAGTAAAGGTCGTCGAAAATCCTTCGTGTTCAGCGATCTCCTTCACCGGAACCGAATCCGGCCAGGATTTCGCCGCCATATACGCCAGGCAAATAACTCCATATTCCGTCTTTGTCGTAAATCTCATTACTTCGCTCCTCTCAATACCCTTGGAATCATATCAAACCAGACTGTTTCTGTCCAGTTTAAGAAAAATAAAGGGGTCAGCCACCAGTTCCCACCCTACGAAAGGGCTGCTTTGCTGAAAAAGCGGCTGACCTGTTTATTTAATGCCAAACAACCTCACAAAAAACCCCTTACCGCCATCTTTGGGACTGGGACCCTCCGTCCGGATGATCTTGGCCGTAACGCGAATCCCGTTCCCCCAGGGCCATAGGAAAGCATATTCCGAATAACCTTCACCCTGCCTAAAATACATTGTCTGATCATCGCGGATGCCGCCGTACGGCTTGGCGTGACGATTCGCCTTTCCGGAAGGAGCATGGCCTTCGGGCTTGAGCGGCGGGCCAAAATAACCAGACAACGCTTTATTCAAGGGATCGAGACTCTCCCTGGCCACAACGATCTCGAGATACTCTTCGGTCTGAGCGCGCTGTTCCTCCCGCTTGAGTTTCTGGATCTCCGCGAGAAGTTCGGAAAATATCATGCTTTCTTCCGGAGGGTCTCAGTCGCGGCCCCATCGAAACGAAGTGTCCTGGCCGCGGCAAGAAAAGAAGGATAGTTCAGGGCAAAACCTTCTTCCGTATCCTTGAAGGTGATGGAGAAAAGCTTGTCTCCATGGATCAGGACATAATTGATATATTTTCCCGGAAGCTTGCCTTCCATCGTGGCTTTGAACTCCCCGGGCTTCAGCGAATAAACACAGAACCGCGCCTTCTCTTGGCCAAGCACGGTCATCCCTTCCGTGTGGATCTTGATGGATCCGAATTGCGGGCTAAAGAGATCTTCCCATCTCATTTGCTCCACATTTTTCACTTCATCAAGATCCCGCTCGGTAATGTGAAAAGTCGCCAAAGTTCCCTTTTTCCCATAGGAAACCACGATACCTTGCAACGGCAGAGGAAGTTCGATCCAGTCCTGCGAAGGCTCGATCAAAAATTCCTTGGCTGGGATATTGGATTTTTCCGCGTGAAGAAAACCGGCAGGAAACAACACCCACAGGATCAATGTCAGGGCGAAATATTTTCGCGCCAATTTAATCGACCTCGTTGATGGAAAGGACGCGGTCAAAGAGCGACCCGAGATACGAGCGCCCGTTCAGCTCAAGGTCCGAAACGACCACCTGATTGATCCGGTTCTTTTCGTCCGCAGCGCGGTCATCGCCGGTGCGTTCGGCCCAGGTGGAGTGGATGACATAGAACTGCCCGTTCAAAGCTCCAAGATAGATCATGATGTGCTTCGGCATTTTCAGAAGCGTGATGCCGGGCCGCGCGGACCTTAGCGCCGCCACTCTGGGCTCCTCATCCTGGAAAGGCTGGAAATGACCCAACTGCGTCCCGACCATGGCTTGCTGCTTGGAATCGCGCGGCATATCGATCCCGAAACTCAGGAAAACATCGTGCGTGAATCCCGAGCAATCGCGGCCGTTATATTGTCCGCCCCAGCCATAACGCGCGCCCAAAAGTTTGAATGCCTGGCGGAGCACATTCGCCTGACTGTAGACCGGGAACCCCTTGGTCACATCGCTCTTGCGGCTGATATAACATTTCCTGAGGGTGACGCTTCCGTCGTCCCTGCGTTGAGGGATCCAGACCGGATGAGGCCCTTCGGAGGATTTCGAAGCCGCCGCCGGGATCACAGTTCCCATGCTCGGCCGTTGAAAAACATCCTTGAGGGTCGCGTCGCTGAACACCGGAACGCTCTCGCCCGTCACGACAAAAAAGCCTCCGGTTTTAAGACGCGTCTTGAGGGCCTCACGATCTTCAAAAACAGCGACATCTCTCGCCCGAACCCACCCCCGGACATACGGCGCCTGGATATAGATCCATTTGCCGTCACTCGACCTGTGATAGATCGCCACA
>CAZGCC010000074.1:4743-7320 GCA_964524195.1 uncultured bacterium
CGTCCTTCGATCATTTTGAACATGGTAGGGAGCGCCCGGACGGAAGTGGCCCGCGTCGCCACACCCCAACCGACCTTGATCTTGGACGGAACCTGCTCGATCTGCATAAGAGGTTTGATCTGGTCATCAAAGATCGTCTTGGGCACTACTTTGTCTTTCGCGTCAAAAAGTTTCCGGTTCCTGAGAGTGTTGAACTCCAGCTGAAGCTGATCTCTTACAGCTTTGCCCGGACGCCGTGTCTCGATCTTCAGCACATCGATATTCTCCGGCACCATGTGCTTGATCTCATTGTTAAAGCGCTGTATTTGATCCATGGTCTTGACGGGTTTTTCGGCGCCAGGGATCTTCCGGATCCAGAATTCCGCGGACTGCATCGCAGGCGTCGCGCTCGTGAGGATCATGGGGCCTTTAGGAAGCGGCGGAAGTTCTTCGCTTGCATAAGCGGCAGAGCTAGCGAGAAGGAGTGCGGACAAGAACAGAATATTTTTCTTCATGAAGAACCTCGTTTTAAGCTGTGGGTCGAAAAAGGGCACCGGCTGTTATGAAAATAAGACTGCGACAGATTCCGAAGCATAATCTACTCATAAAAGCCGTTTGTGGCCACGCATTTTGTCTTCTAATAACGACCGGAAGAGGGTCTTGCTTAATGGACCTGGGTTCTTTGAACGATCGAGCGCCCCACAACTGCCCCGCTTGCCCACGCCCACTGGAAATTAAAACCTCCGATACGGCCATCCACATCCAGAATTTCTCCCGCAAAAAAAAGGCCCGGACACAGCTTTGACTCCAGAGTCTTCGCGTCGACCTCTTTAAGGTCCACGCCGCCGGCCGTCGCCTCGGCTTTGTCATAACCTTGCGCGCCGCTCACCCGGACCGGGAATCGTAAAAGAGATCGAAGCAAAGCCTCGCGGTCTTTTTTGGAGAACTGATCAAGACGGGCCGACGGATCGATCCCGCTTTTCCGGAGGAGGACCTCCGCGAGCCTTTCGGGAAGGAATCTTGAAAGAGCGCGCTTCCAGCTCCGGGAAACATGAGTCTGGTCGGACCCCGCCAGATCGCTCCAAAGATCCTCCTCCCGGCGCAAGGGAAGAAAATTCGCCCTTAATTCTCTTTGGGGGGAATCGATCCGGAGCCACGGTCCGCTGATATCCAGCACCGCCGGTCCGCTGAACCCGACATGCGTGAAAAGCATCGCTCCTTCGCTTTGCGCATTTTTTTTGTCATCGACGAAGATCGTGAATTCCACCGGCAGCGTGATCCCCGCGAGACTTTTCCAGTCCGGATCGTCTGTCAGAAGCGGCGTCAGCGCGGGCGTGGTCGGCAAAATCGTATGCCCGAGCGATCTCGCGAGAGCATAGCCGGATCCATCGCTCCCGGTCCCCGGATACGAAAGGCCGCCGGTCGCGATCACAAGATGCTTCGAAAAAAATTCAAACCCTTCGCCCGAAACAGCAAAGAGATCTTTCTCTTTGGAGATCTTCTGAACCTTCTTCCCCTTTTCGATCTTCACTCCCGAACGGTTTGCCGCATGAAGCAGCGCCTGAAGCACCACCCTGGAGGATTGTTCTTTGGGGAAAAACTGGTTTCCTTCTTCGAGGACCATTTCCACGCCGTATTCTTTGAAGAACGCTAGCGTCCGTTCGGAAGGAAACGCCCGGAGGATATTCCGTACGGTGCGCGGCTCGCCGGTCTGATAATTCTTTTCACTGACTTTGAGGTTGGTCACATTGCACCGGCCTCCGCCTGACATGAGAAGCTTGGCGCCGGGAGCTTCTTTTCCGTCGAGCACCAAAGTCCGGAGCTTCCCTTCAGCGCATGCAATGGACGCCATAAGCCCCGCCGGGCCTGCGCCGATCACTAAAATGTCCCAGGGTTTTTCTTGCATCGCCGCCTCTAATAAAAAAGGGGCAGCCCCCTCACGCAAAGGGACTGCCCCGGATTACGAAAGACCTACTTCGAAAGAACCGTTACCTTGTTCATCGCGATCTTCTGGACCGGCTTGTCTTGGCGGTCGCGAGGAGCCTGGGAGATTTTCATCACCACATCCATGCCCTCGGTCACATGGCCAAAAACAGAGTGCCGGTCATCCAGCCACGAAGTCGGCGCCACCGTGATGAAGAACTGGCTGCCGTTGGTGTTCGGTCCGGAATTCGCCATGGAAAACACGCCCGGCTTGTCATGGCGCATTTTCCTGGAGAACTCGTCTTTAAATTGATAACCCGGTCCGCCCATGCCGGTGCCCGTCGGATCGCCGGTCTGGATCATAAAATCGGGAATGACACGGTGAAAAATGATCCCGTCGTAAAAACCCTTGTTGGCGAGCGTCACGAAATTTTCCACCGTTTTCGGCGCCTCGGCTTCATTCAAATCCGCGTAAATATCTCCCAAAGTCGTTTCGATCTTGATCTTCACGATAGCATCATCCTTTCGGGGTTCAGAGACTACGGTTAGAGTTTCGGAAACAGCCGTGACCGGTTCTTTGCATGTGGGGCATTCGGAAGACGGAGCAACTGAAGTTTTTTGAGCCGCGCATCCGGCGAGAAAAAAACAACAAGAAACCAGAAACCATTTTTTCAT
>CAZGCC010000075.1:0-7266 GCA_964524195.1 uncultured bacterium
CCACAACGGGGCGTTTCCAGAAAGCTTCAGGAAGCGGATATCGGATATTATGAAAAATGGCGCGTTTTTTATACGCGAAACCGGCGCAGCGCGGGATCCCGAGAAGAAACCTTCCCCAAAAAGCGTGCTCACGACGCAACGAGTAATCCAGAATAAGATCGTAGCGCTTGTTCCGGAATTTCCGCCAAAGGTTGAGCGCATCGCGAAAGTTTTCAAGCCAGTTCTGCCGGTGAGCGCGATCCTTATCCACAACAAAAATATCATTGATATGGGGGTTATGCTCCACGACCTCTCGAGTGCGGGACCCCAAAAGGAGATCCACAGTCTCGACCGTGGGGATCAACCGCAAAGCCCTCATCACGGGGGTCACAAAAAGAAGATCCCCGATCCCGTATGGATGAACGATCAAAACCCGTCTCAGCGTTCTCATAGATCTAAATCTGCCTCATTTCGGAAAAACCAGACTCCGCACGGCTTCATAAACTTCCTCCACCGTGATTTCATGGATGTAGGTGAATTTTCGTTTGTCCTCAGGGATCGAAGAAACATCCTTGGCGACCACGCGCGAGTGCTTCCCCAATGGACGCCACCGCTGGGGCCCGAGGCCCGGCTCATATCTTCCAAAGATCGAAACAACCTTTGTGCCGACCGCGGACGCAATATGCACCGGCCCGGAGTCATTCGAAACAAGCAACGCGGCTTTCTTTAAAAGCGCTCCCAGCATCCCCAACGAAAGTTTTCCGCTCAGATCATAGACGGGAGCCTTTGTATTTTTCTTCAGTATCTCGACGATTTTTTTATCTTGGGAGGTCCCGATCGCCAGAAAAACGCCTGGGTATTCTTGTTGGATCCGTGTAACCAATTCCGCAAATCGTTCGGCCGGCCACATTTTGGTCACATCGCTTGCGGAGGGATTCAAAACGATCCAGGGAAGATCGCGCGGCACCTTATGGAATAAAAGCGAATTCTCTAGAGACCGCTTGGCGCGATCCGTGACCGGAAAAAACGGTTCCACCGAAAGAGGCTGCGTAACGCCCAAGGATTCGAGAAGCTCCAGAAGATATTCGGCTTCCTGCTTGAGACCCTTTTTTTTATTATAGGGATGAACCCGCGTCAGGGTCCATGGAGCTCGTCGCGCGTACCCGATGCGAACCGGGATCCCGGCCAGCCATGCGGCGAGATGCATCCGGTTCGTACCGTGGGCATGGATCACTGCATCAAATTTTTTACTCCGGAGTTTGCGGCTAAAATGCCATTGCCCCAGCAACCCTCGCTCGCTTCCTTTTTTATCGTAGAGGATCACTTCATCAAGGTAAGGATTCCCTTCGACGATTTCCCGGTGCTCCAGAAAAACAAGCGCGGCGAGATGGGACTTCGGGAACTTTTCACGGAGGATCTTGAAAAGAGGCGTCGTCAGCACCAGGTCGCCGATACGATCCGTGCGCGTGACGAGGATCCGGGAACGCTCAGACAGGGGATGGGACATTCAACAGCTCCAGGGAAAGCCGGGTAACCGTCTCCGGTGCAAGCCCGTGGAAACAATTCCGTTCGGCAGGCGGGATCTTATGGGATTCGCAGGAGCATTGTCCGGCATCTCCTCGCGCGATCCGGAATCTGGGCCCTTCATGACCGTACTTCTCGTGATCGGTGGGCCCGAAAATACCGACCGTCGGTGTCCCGAGTTCGAATCCGAGGTGCATATTGGCGCTATCGTTGGAGATCAGCAAGGAAGCCCTGGCGATCAAAACCGCTGTTTCAGGAAGCGTCAGATCCCCGCACAAAACAGCCGTGCCTCCAGGGAGCGACTCCGCGATCTGGTTGGACACCAATCTCTCGCCAAGAAGACCGACCAGAAGGATCTTTTTTCCGGTCTTTTCATGCAGCTCTTTTATCACTTCCTTAAAATTTCGCATGGGCCAGCGTTTCCGTGCGCTTCCGGCCCCTGCCGCCACAATGATCCACCCTCTTTGTTCCGGGATCTTCGCGGTCCGGAGAGCCCAGAGGGCGAATACTTCGTCCGCTTCATTAAAAAAATGGAAGGGAGGACAGGCGCTATTGTCATCTTCTTTAAGACGGGCGTCTTTTTTTGAAAGCATTTCAAGCACTTCGAGATGCCGTTCGCGCATATTTACTTTTGAAAATCTTCTGAAAAGAGGCGTGCGGTTTTTGCAGGGGACAAGGAACGGGATCGCGGTGTTCCGGAGATCCACGACCAGGTCATATTTGGCTTTGCGGAGCTCAAGAATGAATTTTATCTTTCCCCAGAGAGAGGCTTTTTTGTCATAGACCACGATCTTGTGGATATCCGGACTTCTTTGCAGAACGCTTTGGGCGCGAGGGCCTACCACGACGGTGATCCTTGCCTCGGGGAATTTCCGGACAAGCCTCATGATCACAGGGGTCGTAAGAATAACATCCCCAAAATTGCTCAGCGTAATGACGAGAATTTTCATGCTCTCCCCAAGATCTGTTCGACCGCTCCCAAAACCTGTTCGGGCGTTATGCGCGAGATCCAGCCCTCCTCCGGGAAATGTTTCCCGTACCAGGGCGCGCAAAAACCCGCAGGAACATAGTGTAACACGCGACTTTCTTTTTCGCCACGCGGACCCGTAAGTTTTGGATCGGTAGGGCCAAAGATCGCGACGACCCGGGCTCCGACTCCTGACGCGATATGCATGGGACCGGAATCTCCGGTCACAAGACACGCGGCCCGTTCATAGATCGCCGCAGAAACTCCGAGGCCGGTCTCTCCCACAAAAGAGATCACACGGGCTTTTTGGATCTTTTTTAAGAAGGCGTCCAAAAGGGGCTGATCCTGCCGCGAACCCGTAACGACGACTGGGAAGCCTCTTGTTTCATGGATCTTATCGGCAAGAGCGGCAAAGTGTTCTGTCGGCCACCGTTTCGGCTCCCAATTCGCCCCTAAATGAAAACAAACGAAAGAATCTTTTTTTTCAAGGCCCTCCTTGGTCAGAAGCCGGAGAGCCAGATCTTGGTCTTCTTTTTTGTAATAGAATTTGTAGCGCGCATCCGGGGGAGCCTGGAATCCTGCTTGCCGCATCATCTCGAGAAAATAATCCAAGTGGTGCATGGGTTGAGAAGGCTCCGGGATCGCCCGCGTTAAAAAAAGAGCTCTACCCTTTCCAAACCCGGTCCGCTCCTTGACCCCCGCCACCATCAAAAGCAATGCCCGTGTCTTGGAACGATGGAAAAGATAGCCCTGGTCCCAAGGACCCTGTCTCCGAAGCTGAAAAACAAACTGGATTTTTGCAAAGAGCGGACGATGGGAGGCTTTCTCGTCGAAAGGAATAAAGCCAGAGACCGCGGGATGAGCTTTAAGGATCTCGCGGCATCGCTCAGGCGCAACGCAGGTGATCGAGGCTTCCGGATATTTTTTCTTGATAAGGTCCAGTGAGGGCATTTGGAAAAGAAGATCCCCGAGCCAGTTTTTCATCACCACAAGGATCTTCATTGCGAAAGCATCCTCTGACAATTTTCAAAAACTTCTTCCACAGAAATATGGGTCAGGCAGGCCAGTTTTTCCTGAGCCTTGCAAGCGCCGTCATAGCAAGGCTGGCAGGACAAATGATGCGAAAGTACGGCGATTTTCTTTCCCGGCGGAATATGCCGTTTCGCGTCCGTCGGACCGAAGAGAGCCACGATCGGGACCTTCATGGCCGCGGCCATATGGAGCGGCGCTGTGTCGCCCGTTACGACCAGATGCAGTTGCCCAAAAAAAGCCGGCAATTCCTCGAGCGCGGTCTTGCCGATAAGGTCGAGCACTTTGCCGGCGGGAAAGGAATAAAAAGGCTGCCCGAGGTCCGCTTCCTCCGGAGCTCCGATCAGCATGATCCGCGCGTCATATTTCTCAAAAAGGCGTTTGGCGAGCTCCATAAAATGATCCGTGGGCCATCGTTTACTTGGCCATTTGGGGCTTGATCCCATCACAAAGCCAATGATCTTTGTGGAATCCTTGGGCCCAAGCGTCTCGATCGCCTGCTTCGCTTTTTCAAGGCTTTCAGGTTTGGGCCAAAGTTCCAATGTATCGTCAAAATTAATGACCCCCGCTTTGGAAAGCACCCGGAACTGATGACGGAGCGGCGAGTCGGCAACTTCGAAAGTTTTGTCCGGACGGTTCAGCAAAAATCCCCATTTCCCGCGCGCAAATCCAAACCGTTGGACCGCGCCCCCCAGATAGGCCAGAAGATGCGTCCATTTATTATTGTGAAGATCCACGGACATATCAAAACCCTCGCGGCGGACACGGCGCGCCGTCTTTAAAAGATAAAGCAGATTCGAGAGTTTTTTGCGGTCCACCAGGATCATGTCGTCCAGATAGGGACAGGTGGAAATGATCGGCACAAGCTTGCGGTCCACCAAAAGCGTGATCGAAGCATCGGGAAATCGCTCCTTGAGCATCCGCAAGCTCGGCACGACCAGGATCAGATCGCCCATGGCCCCGAGTTTGATCACCAGGATCTTCCGCCTCTTGCGGACCTCGTGATAAACCTCAAGCGTCTTGCGCACCATTTGCTCCAGATTGAACTGCTCTTCCACTTTTTTCCTGAGATTCACGGCAAATTCTTTGGCTTTGTCGCGATCCATCATCAGCTCATACATCGCGTCCGCCATTGCCGGGATATTGAACGGCGGGAAAAGAAGTCCGTTCTTCCGGTCTTCGATAATATCCCGCACACCTCCCAGCCAAGTCGCGACCACGGGCGTTCCGACGGCCCCGGCTTCGATGACCACACGGCCAAAAGGCTCCGGGATCAGTGAAGAAAGCACCAACAGATCCGCTTGCGCCAAAAGCCCCGCAACATCGCGCGTCGGAGGAAGGATCTTCACGCAAGTCTCAAGTCCGAATTGATGAAGGGTTTTCTTCATCAGATCGGTGTAGCGGTGTTTGCCACGTCCCTCGGAGCCAACGATACACACCTCAAAATGCGAGAACCGGCTGCGGAGAAGGTGCACGGCCTTAAGAAATTCCACCTGCCCTTTTCCCGGAGAGAACCGCCCGATATGAACGATCCGCATCGGACCTTTATGTTTCTCAAATTTTGCGTAGGAAAAATTAAACTGGGAAAGATCGACGCCGCGTGGGATCAGGCGGATCCGGTCGGGAGGCACATGGAATTCGTCGATCATGCGCCGGCCGATCGCGTGCGAAGCCACGATCACGCGCTTCCCCCACCCCATCACAGAACTCATCGGATGGACCGAATAGTGGCCGTGGCAGGTCGTCACAAAAGGAATGCCCGTTTTCCGGGAGGCAAGCCACCCGAGCCAGGCCGGAACGCGGCTACGGGCGTGAATAATATCCACTCGCTCCCGCTGAACGATCTTGACGAGTTCTTCCACAAGAAAAAGCCCGGCAAGGGATTTTTGATGCACCGGAAGGCCGTAATGCGGGATCCCCATTTTCTGAAGCTCCGCCACAAGCGCGCCTCCCGAAGAGACCACTACCGTCGCGTGCCCTTCTTTTTTCATGGCTCGCGCGAGATCCACGACCCCGCGTTCGGTGCCGCCGAGCTCCAAGGCCGGCAGAAGCTGCATCACCTTCATATGAGCCCTCCTAGCCGTTCGATCAGCGCGTTTTTCTCTCGCTGAAGAACCGGAAAAGCCGGCTGCTTGAGTAATTCCATAATATTCTTTTCAAGGTCCGCAAGACCGCTCAGGGTGACGAGGCCCCGTTGGCTTAAGATCTGATGAAAACGGTAATGTTTTTCGGGAAGGTCGCCTTCCCCAAGACTTAACACGATCACGCGCTTGCCCGTTCCCACCGCCTCAGAGATCATGGCCAGACTGTCTTCGGTCACGATCAGAAGATCCGCCAGTCCCATCATTCCTCCGGCCACGAAAGGCGAAGGGTCCTCATTGGCGATCACAAGAAGCCGGCAAGCCGGCTGTTGCACGAGATTGCTTTTGAGGAATCGCTCCACATGAGCGGTCGTTCGCCGCGAAGTGGTGATCATAAAATCTCCGGCACGAGACGCGATCCGCTTCAGAGTCGAGCAAAGCTTCTCCATATTGGAAACCGTAAAATCATAATCACGGGTGGCGCCGCCGAGAAAAACGGCGATCTTGGGCCGCGACCCCTCTCCTATTTTTTTCTGAAGCTCTTTCACATCCGGTGCGCGGTCATGGGTCTTGTAACCGCTTGGCATGATCACGCAGCGGAGCGCTCGCTTGGGAACTTTTCCGCCGTCATGCGCGGGAACGATCGCAAGATCGTAAGACATAAGGGAGTAAGGAAAAGGTGGATTCATGATCACGATCGTCTTCGCGCCCGTCTCTTGCGCGAGCAGCATCTGAACCGGCGCGAGCCCGGAACCTGCCGCGATGATGTAATCCGCGTTGGCTTTTTCGATGGCCTTCTGTGTCTCCGCGGTAAAAAAAGGCGAAAGCCAGCGCAATCTCCCCTGGATCCAGGGCTTCATAAAAAAAGCCAGACAAAACAGAACGGCCCTGTGAAAAGGCGAACGGTATTCCACGAGAATTCTTTCGGTCTCAAACTTCAGACCGGGACGGCCGTGGAACTCCTTGAACTCTGAGAGCATCTCCGCCACAACTTCAGATTGCTTGAAGTGTCCGGCTTTACCGTCCGTGAGGATCACGATCTTCCGGTCCCAGCAATATTTCCAGCGCTTGTTCTCCCAGAGCCACTGGTTCGGGAATTTCCGGATAAAATCTTCGAGGATCTTCAGGTACTGCCGGGCTTGGAACTCCACGCGCTCTGACGGCGCAAGTGAAGGATCGTCTTTGAGGACTTCTTCGGAATAGACCTCGTGGTTCCGGCCCTGGGTCCTCACGATAAAGAATGGCATGATGAAAGCATCCGTACGATGAGCCAGTTGAAAAGCCCCGACCGGGACGGTGGTCCTTCTCCCGAAGAATGGGAGAATGATCCCTTCGGTCTTTCCTGCGGATTGATCTCCCAGGACTCCTATCATTTTTTTCTCGCGAAGCGCGCGAATCAGCCCCCGGATGCCCACTCCACGACTGATAGAAACCGAGCCGTGGCTTTCGCGAAGCTCGTTGATCAATCCATTGATCCTCGGATACTTCTGCTCCCGTGTCAGCACATGGATAGGCGTGCCGCGAAGCCCGGACCAGACCTGCAAAAGCTCCCAATTCCCGAAGTGCGCGGTGATCAAAACCCCACCGTGCCCTGAACGGAGAAGAGCTTCGTATCGCTCAAGGCCATGGATCTTGACATCCAGGTCGTGATGCTTGCGCTTCATTTGCTTAAAGGACATCACTTCC
>CAZGCC010000076.1:0-2870 GCA_964524195.1 uncultured bacterium
GAGAGCCTCCCACCCCGGAAAACTCGATCTCGGAAGGCATAAAATACGGGATCACCGTTTCCGCCGCCGCTCCGATCTTCCGGTAAAGCCGGCCCGTGCCCGTATCCAGCCGGAACCGGAGCGCCACACCGTCCTGATCCGTCACATCCACCTGATTGGGCGCGATCGCGGTCACCGTTTTGCAAAAACGGAGCCCGAAAATGGTCGGTGAATCCCCTTCGATCATGGTCTCCAGCGCGCTGGCTGCAGCAAGATCGGCCTGGGCCTGATTCGGAATAAAAAAAGTGTGCCGCATCGCGAAGGTAAAAATGTGGTAGCCGGCCATCGACAGGATCCCGGTCAAAACAATGACCATGACCAGCTCGATAAGAGTAAATCCCGTTAAAGACAGGGAGCGCTTTTTAAAGCGCTTTCGTGAGACCTGACCTATCCCTGCTTTCATATTTATTGATCCTCTTCCGAAAAATATATCCGACCATTTTCTTTTAACAGTCTCTAACGGGATAAATTCTCTCCGGCTTTTCATGCGCCGACACTCACATCTTTACAGAACGAGGTGTAAAGCGTCAGCAGGTTGTCCCCCGATCCGGTTCGCTGCGTCGTCATCGTGATATCTTTTCGTTCGGTTCCATTGGCGCCCGGAACCGTCGCGATCGTCCAGTCCATCGTAAACGGAGCAACAACGAGACTTCCATTCGCGACCGAAGCGTATGGAAGATTGCTCAAGCGCTCCATCGCAAGGCGGGACGCATTTCCACCCGCTACAAGGTCCGAAGAGGCGAGCATTCCTTTGAGCTGTCCCCCAATCATGAAAGCCGTCGCAAGGGCGACAAAGCTCAAAATGACGATCGTCATGATCAGCTCCACCAGCGTCACGCCTTTTGAGGTATTACGGTTTTGTCGCATCATCGTTCCCCGGTCAAGGCCTCGGGCAAGGGGTCGCGCCGCTACCGGCGCAAGTGGAATTGTAATAAGCCTTGATCTCATCAGCGGTCTTTTGGCATGCATGAATATAGACTTCATCAATAGTCCCGATGAACCGGGTCGTGGCGGAGTTAGTGACGCGCGTTCCGATCTGAAGACTTCCGGCCGTCGTCCTTGCAACCCGAACAGTCGCGCTGGAAGCCGCCTGCAAACCATTGATATAAACCTTCATTCCAGCCGGCCCCCAAGTCCCGGTCATATGGTACCAAGTATTAAGTGACAGATTAGTGCCGGCTGTCACATTTCTTGTTGCTCCGCCAGTATCCCGTAACTCAAATTTTATACGGCGATTTGTTCCGCTTCGGGTAATTGTTAAACCGTAAGCTTCGTCGCTTGAATTGGACAGAGCCCCCTTATGAACGATCCCTGAGTTACTATTGATCTGAGCGGTGTTGTAAATCCACGCCATCACAGTTCCAGCAGTCGTCAGGTCCAATCCTGAAGAATCAGGAACCGTGACATATCGATGGGCCGCTGTCGTGTTGAAACTTAAAGCAGTCCCTATCCGACCCGCCACCCAGGGAGGGCTATTAAACAAAGTCCCAATATAAGGAGCGGTTCCCGTCGTAGCTCCTGATCCTTCACTGAACGGCCACCAGATCTGACTGCAAAGGGAGGGCATATCGGAACCATCTCCTTTGCCATCAAGGATAATGGTGTTCGTGTTGTAATTGTATTGCGCAGAGACCGTCCGGGAGACTTTTGTTGGATAAGTGGCCGCGACCGAGGTACCGATGGATTGAAACTGATAGACAGTACCACTTTGGGCCGTCAGGGTAACATCGATCGTGTTCCCCGCGATCGTGACGGTAAAGGGCGTTCCGGGCGAACCGGGGGTACCGGTGTTCCGGATATTATAGATCGCGCGGTGAATGCCCGCCTTGGCAAGATACAGGGCCTTCAGGCTCCGGTTCTGCGTGCTGTAGCGGGTGAGGGATCCTGTGATGAAATGGGTAACGCCGAAGGCAACGATAGGGACGATGAGAGCGATAAAAAGAACTACAATGAGGGTCGAACCTTTACTCTTCAAAAAACATCCCCTTATAGTAAAAAAGCTGGCGCTCTTTCGAACGCCAGCTTCTCACAAACAACATGATCTAAAAGCTAATCCGTGAACTGGCCTGTCGCGGGAGTGTAAGTGTAGGCAGTGCCCGTAGGCCCCGTATACACCAAACCGGCTTTGGTCCAATTCGCATCGTTGATACCGCCCTGATCCAACACGGTGGAAAAGCAGGAAACGCAAGCGCCGGGGGCGTTCGCGTCGAGCGTGGCAGGATATTCAGGTGTGACATTATTGGCCAGATTGCTCGCGTGGAGCGTATAGATCCCCGACCTCACGCCGCCCACAACACCTTGTTCCGCGGCTTCCTGGGCGTTCGTCTGGAGATCAAAATACCTCGGGATCGCCACGACGGCCAACAGCCCTAAAAGAACAATGACCATGATCAATTCGATCAGCGTAAAACCTTTTTTGCTTTTTAACATCCTCGTTCTCCTTTTTTGTTATTTCTGGTTCAAAAGATCATTTCTGGAACAAACTGATCATATTCCACATCGGGAGGAACATCCCCAGCGCCAGAACCAGCACCATCCCTCCGAGCATCACGATAAGCATCGGCTCGATCAGTACTGTCAGATTACTGACCGTGTATTCGACCTGCATATCATAATACTCCGAGACCTTTAAAAGCAACTCGTCAATTTTACCGGTCTCTTCCCCGACCCGGATCATCTGCACGGCCATGACCGGGAAAAAGGCATTTTCATCCAGGAGATCAGCAATAAGGCGGCCTTCGCGGACGCCGGCGCCGACCTTTTTGATGACCTCGTCACAAATAGAATTCTCGACAAGGCGCTCGGATATCTCAAGCGCAAAAAGGATGGGG
>CAZGCC010000076.1:2880-7264 GCA_964524195.1 uncultured bacterium
CCGCGCAGACCTGGCATTCTGCACTGCCGCCCGCCTTCCACAACTCGACCTGGGTCGGCGACCGCACGATCGAGTTCATGCGCGAGAACAAGGACAAGCCCTTCGTCTGCTGGGCGTCGTTCCCCGACCCGCACCATCCGCACGACCGACGGCGGAAAAATCCCGCTTGCCCTCATTGGTTGGGTCATGCCGGAACCATCCGTCACGCTCACCCGGATCGAATCGATGGCGTTTGCCACGACGCGGTT
Source organism: uncultured bacterium (assembly GCA_964524195.1). Classification (GTDB taxonomy): domain Bacteria; phylum Omnitrophota; class Omnitrophia; order Omnitrophales; family Aquincolibacteriaceae; genus Aquincolibacterium. The sequence continues at coordinate 3,129 of CAZGCC010000076.1, forward strand.
CTGCGCGCTTCCGTACGCGATCTCCAGCGCCCGGAGAGCCGGGATGCCGCTCTGGATCAACATCGCCATGATGCGGGCAAAACGGGACATATCAGCTTTGAGGATTAACGGACCAAACACGGGGAACTTGAGCGCCCAGCGGTCCCAAAGAAGAGCTCCCCACGGCGTCTTTTTGAAACGGATCACACCGTAGACCAAAAGCACCAGGACAATGACGACAAGCCAGCCGTAGTGGGAAGTCACATACTGGATCCCGAGAAGCATCCGCGTCGGAAGCGGAAGTTCGACGCTACGGGAGGCATAGAGTTGGGCAAACCGTGGAATGATAAAATTGCAAAGGATCAAAAACGCCGTAATGATGGCAAAAAACACGATCGTGGGATACCTGAGAGCCGCTTTGACACGCATGCCGAGCTTTTCCTCGGCCTCGCCGATATAGATCAGCCGCTCCAGGATCTGCTCAAGCCTCCCGGAAGCCTCACCGGCGCTGATCATATTGATATAAAGAGCGTTGAAGGTCTTGGGGTACCGCGCGAGGCTTTCGGAAACACTAGCCCCCCCCCGGATACTGGTGAGCAGACCGTTGACGATTTCTCGCAGAAAAGGATTACGATCCTGCTCCGCGATCACCTCAAGCGACGCAAGGACCGTGAGACCGGCCTTGGTCAGAGTATAGAACTCGCGGGTAAAGGCGTTGATCTCAGAAGCTTTGAGGCGGCGGAACCGGGAAAAAAAATCCGTGACGGGTTTTTTTTCCACAAGCTCGACTGAGAGCGGTGTACGGCCCTCTTCCCTCAGCTTGGCCGCGACCGCCGCTTCGTCCTCGGCCTTCACGACCCCTGTGGTGATCTTCCCGAATTTGTCACAAGCTTTAAATCGGTAGGAAACATCCATTATTCGATCTCGGTAACCCTGAGGACTTCTTCCAACGTGGTAACACCTTTCATCACTTTCTCAAGACCATCTTGCCGCAGGGTCTTCATCCCCTGCTCGATAGCCTTTTTACGGATATCCAGCGCCGAACGGCGGTTGTCGACAAGCGCCTTGATCTCATCGGTCATGGTCATAAGTTCGAAGATCGCCACGCGGCCGACAAAACCTGTTTGATTGCACTTTCCGCATCCCTTGGACCGGGTCAGCTTCGTGTCTGCCGGAAGACCCACGCTCTGCAGCACTGCCGGAGCCGGCGCATAAGACTCGCGACATTTGGGGCAATTCACTCGCACCAGGCGCTGCGCCAGGATCCCGATCACAGTGCTTGAGATCAAAAAAGGCTCGATCCCCATATCGATAAGGCGCGTGAGCGCGGTGGGAGCGTCGTTGGTGTGAAGCGTTGAAAACACCAAGTGCCCGGTGAGCGAGGCCTGAATCGCCACTTCGACCGTCTCACGGTCGCGAATTTCGCCGACCATCATAATGTCAGGGTCCTGACGGAGAAATCCGCGCAAGCCGTTCGCGAAGGAGATCCCCGCCTTGATATTGACCTGGGTTTGACGGACGCGAGGCAGGACATATTCCACAGGATCTTCGATCGTAACGATATTCTTGTCTTCGGTGTTGATCTTGGAGATCGCCGAATAAAGCGTGGTCGTTTTTCCGCTGCCCGTGGGTCCTGTCACCAGCATGATCCCGAAAGGACGGTTGATCATATGGACGAAGGTCTCGAGATTCTCTTTGGAAAAGCCAAGCTCGGTCAGGTTGGGGAGCATGGCACGCTTATCCAGGAGCCGCAGCACAACATTTTCTCCGAATACGGTTGGGAAGGTCGAGACGCGGATATCCAGATCTTTGCCTTCAAGCTCTGTTCGGACCTTGCCGTCCTGGGGCTTGCGATTTTCGGTGATATCCATGTTTCCCAGGATCTTGATCCTGGAAACGACCGCATTATGGATCGCCAGAGGAAAACTTGTAATATGCTGCAAAAGTCCGTCCACACGGAAACGCACCGAAACGATCGTTTCCTCCGGCTCGATGTGAATATCTGAAGCGCGGGCCTGAACAGCCTGAGAAAGCAGACTGTCCACCAGCTTGCTGATGGGGGTCTGATCGGTGATGTCCCCCATCGCCGCTTCCTCGATCGTAGAAGCTTTTTCTTTAGCAAGGGACTTGACGATATCGGAGACGGAATCGAACGAACGGTAATAGGCGTTAAAGGCTTTCTGGAATCCGCTCGAAGAGATCAGCACCGGATCGACGGTGTCGAACATGGTGATCTTGCGGACATAATCAAGGGCTACGATGTTGTGCGGGTCGACCATCCCGATCGAAAGCGCGTTGCCGGTCGTAAAGAGCGGGATCACGCTGTACTTTTTGGAAGCGTTCTCAGGGATCAGCTTCACAACCGAACGGTCCAGGCGATAATTATTGAGATCGATATAGGGGATCCCAAGCACCGCGGCCTTGATATTGCAAAGGTCCTCTTCGGTCACGAAACCGCTTTTGACCAGCACCGTCTCGAGCGGCTGGCCGACGCGCGCGGCTTCTTTTTTTGCCTGGTCGGCCTGTTCGGGACGGATCAGCCCCTGCTTCTTTAAAAGATCCAGGATTTCCGCTTCGTTACGCATAAGGCCTTTTTTCCTTCCGATTTAATAAAAAGGCTAATTTAAAAAATTTTTCAGGGTCTCCGAAAACACTTTCAGGTCAAAAGGCTTGGAAAGATATCCGTCCGCGCCCGCCTCTGAGGCCATTTTTTTGTCCGCGTCCGAGGCCTTGGCACTAAAAATAACGATGGGGATATTCTCGTAGGCCTTGTCGAATTTGAGCATGCGGCAGACCTTATACCCGTCCAGTTTGGGAAGCATCAGGTCGAGCAAGATCAGATCGGGCGATTCCCTCCGGGCGACATCCAGCGCCTGCTGGCCATCCGCCGCGGTCAACACTTCATATCCCAGGGAGCTCAGCCGCGCTGACACCACGGTCAAAATATCTTCTTCGTCATCCACCAATAGTATTCTTTTTCCCATGATCCGCTCCTGATCGTTCGATCTTGTTTTTAAAAAGACATGCTTTAGAGCTGCATTCTAATGGCTTGTTCGCCGTTCTTCTATGGGTAATTCGAAATAAAAAATACTGCCCTTGCCCTGGGTTGATTCGACCCCGATCCTGCCCCGATGCTGGGTGATGATCCCTTTGGAGATCGCCAAGCCAAGCCCCGCGCTGCCCGTCAGATGATATTCCGCCGGACCTAACAAGGTAAATCCCCTAAAAAGTTGTTCGACCTCCTCTCGCTTGATCCCGATCCCCGTATCCGCGACCGAGACCCGAAGACAATTCTCACCCTGAAGGGCCGTCGTGATCGTGATGCCTCCCGCGGCAGTGAACTTGATCCCGTTGGAGACAAAACTTGTTACAACCTGAAGGATCCTGTCCCGGTCTACGCGAACAGGCGGCAATCCTGCGGCGGCCTCAAACTGAAGCGTCAGTCCTTTTTTGGCGGCAACGGACTTCAGAATTTTGACCACCGAAAGACAGATCTCGTTGATGTCGCACTTGGCCAATTGAAGGTTGAATTTCCCGGACTGGAGTTTTTGAAAATCCAGGATGCTGGAGACAAGCGCCGTGAGACGGTCCACATTCCGGGACCCGATGTCGAGAAAGGCTTTTTGTTCGCTGGTGAGCCCCCCCATGGAACCATCCAGCACAAGATTCAGACTCTCCTTGATGGCGGTCAGCGGGGTCCTGATCTCGTGAGAAACCGTGCTAACAAAATCGTCCTTGATGCGTTCCAGTTTTTTGAATTCCGTAATATCTTCTTTTATCGCCATAAAATGAGCGAGTTCTCCATCAGCGTTCAGAACCGGAGAAATGGCGGCAGATTCCCAATAATGAGATCCGTCCTTTCTGCAGTTCAGAAACTGTCCGCGCCACACCTTCCCTGCCTTGATGGTATTCCACAGATCCTGATAGAAGGCCGGTGAGTGCTCCCCTGACTTCAAAACCCTTGGGTTCTTTCCCAACGCCTCCTCGAGCGTGTAGCCCGTTACCTGCGTGAACCGGGGATTGGCGTATTCGATATTTCCGGCAAGGTCCGTGATCACAATAGCGGCAGGGCTCTGTTCGACAGCATGAGAGAGCTGCAAAAGTTTTTCCTGGTCCCGTTTGCGATCAGTAATGTCGCGAAGATTCCACTGCAGGTA
>CAZGCC010000077.1:0-2807 GCA_964524195.1 uncultured bacterium
AACTCGTGGCAGCACCTGATTCCGCGCAAAAGCCGTCCACCGGGCGGAGCTTCGCGACCTTCTGACCCATGGTCTTCACAATACGCCAGCCCCCCGACATCGTGCCGAGCGCGATCGCCGTATGACAAGAGATCACGATCCAGAAAGGAATATGGAATTCTTTTCCCAAAAGTCCCGCGCTGAAAAGAAGGCTCGCGATGATCCCCATGGTCTTTTGAGCGTCATTGCCGCCGTGACCCAAACTATAGAGCGCGGCAGAAACAAGCTGGCCTTTCCTGAACCAGTGATCCACCTCTCCGGGCGCCTTCTTGCGAGCGATCCAGTGAACGATCACCCCGTAAAAAACCCCCAGAAAGAGCCCTACGACCGGGGAGATCAAGATAAATGAGACTGTCTTGATGATCCCGCTCCAGACCAAAGATCCTGTGCCGGCCTTCACAAGCGCGGCGCCGACCAACCCGCCGATCAGCGCGTGAGAAGAGCTTGTCGGAAGCCCGAAATACCAGGTAATGATGTTCCAGGCGCAAGCTCCCATGAGAGCTCCAAAGATGATCTGGCTATCCACGATATTGATATCGATGATGCCCTTCCCGATCGTATTGGCAACATGGAGACCAAAAAAAAGAAAAGCAATGAAATTAAAAAAAGCGGCCCATATCACGGCTTGCTGGGGAGTAAGAACGCGGGTCGAAACTACCGTTGCGATGGAATTAGCGGCATCGTGGAAGCCATTCAAAAAATCAAATACAAGAGCGAGGAGGATGAGGAAAAGGATCCAGGTCGTCATGACACTCCTTGAATGGAAAAAAAGTTAGGCATGCTTGACGAGAATGGCTTCAACGACATGCACCGCATCCTCGCAAATATCCAGGACCGTTTCCGCGTCCTGGTAAATATCCTTCCACTTGATGACCGCGACAGGGTCCTTGGCGTATTTTTCGAAAAGCTCGCCGAGCATATCGTCGCGCATCTTGTCCCCGAGATTCTCGAGGTTATTCACTTCGATACAGGCCTTCTGGATCTCTTTACTTTGCTTCATATCCCGGAGACCTTTGACGGCCTGGGAAACACCTTTGACGGACATTTCGATCACCCGGGCGAATTCTGAAAGATTCCGTTCCATGCTGAGGATCTTGTAGACACGAAGGCGTTTGGTAATGGTGTAGAGCATGTCGATGATATCATCCATCTCCTTCGCCAGGTCGTGGATATCTTCGCGGTCAAAAGGAGTGATGAAAGTGTTATTCAGCCGGTCCATCATCTGGTGCGACACTTCATCCCCCAGGTGCTCGATCTCCTTCATGATCCCGACTTCCGTTTCGTCGATCTTGTAATCAGCCACCATTTTGGCGAAATGACTGGCGGCCTGGACAGCATAATCCGCCTGTTTGTCAAAAAGATCGAAGAAACTGGTTTCTTTCGGAAGAAGGAATCCAAATGCCATGGCACACCCCTCTGTTAATTTTCAATAATTCCGCTGTAATGGTTTTTGGGTGGTTGATAGTTGCTGGAACGATCAAGGCCTGTTCAGCCGCGGACAGTTTACCTGAAAAGCCTGTCTTGTCCATTGAAAAGTGGGAAGAGATCATGGTTTTTGGCCAAAACAAGCGGGATAAAAAAAAGAACGGATCTCCCTGTTTTGCGCAAGGAAATCCGTCCGAAAGCTGTCTATAACTTCAGCTAGTTTTGAGCGAGAAGCTCATTCACCTTAGCCATGATAGCAAACGCGTCACCCACATAAAGCACATCGGCCTTGCCCTGCGCCCAACCGCAATTGGCGTCGGTATTGATGGCTCGTCGTTCATTGATAAAACGCCAGCCGACCACATGGGGTTCTTCACCGTGGCAGCAGACGGCAAGTCCCTTCGGATGCCGTGGTGTGGAACCGGTCTGTCCAACCTGGTTCAAATGGCTGATAAAAGAAAGCACGGCCTCCCCTTCGGCCCCGAGGTCCACAAGCGATTTGCTGCTTCCAAGGGATGCTTTGCTCGATTTCAGAAAATCGAGGATAAGTTTTTCGGCTTCTTTGGGATGCGTTTGGCCGTCCGCCTGTTTCTTGGTCCAGCCAGCACCAGCCACGAAAAGCAGCTCGGCTTCGGGGCGGATCGTCTGCGCGTCCGCGGAAGGGGCCTCGACTCCCGTGACCTTCGTGCGTTTTTCCTGTTCCGTCACGGCGACCGCCACAGCTTCGACCTTAGCGCTTCCCTTGGCGCCCTGCCATGGTTGAAACACTCCGGAATCCAGAACGAGGATCCACGGCCTGGCGGCGCGCGTGAGAGTTGCCATCATTCGCTGACGGTAATACCAACGTTGGGCTTGTAAAGCTCCGTCCGTGATCTGAATCCCGCTGACATGCGTATCGATCGCGGCCTTAAGACGGAACGCGGCGCCCGGTAACGCCCTTGAAAATCGTGAAGTCGCCGGAGCGATCACGATCGTCGCTCCCGCGGCATTCGCGAGAGCCTCCGCGGCTTTAACATCCGTAGCATAACGGGACATCCCGAAATCCGCGCCGCTGACACCCCAGATCTTCGCGGCGCCGCACGCGGCGATAGAATCCGCGGCAACTTGAACGGTTTCTCCAACAAGACCCACTGTGAGCGTGGAGCCCGCGAGACCTTTTTGGATCTCGAGTGCCGCGCTTAAGGTCTCAAGCGCGACTTTCGGCAAAGCGCCGTTTGAATCCGTATGAGCTAAGAAGAGTATTTTTTCCATGTTCACCCCGTTAGAGATAGGAAGCGCTTCAAGCGATTTTTCAAGAAACGTTTTCCCATACCAGTTTTTAAGAATTTTTCTCTCGCCACCGC
>CAZGCC010000077.1:2948-3180 GCA_964524195.1 uncultured bacterium
GGCCATCCCCACCTGAGGATTGTTGGGAGGCTCGGGAAGATTCCCGGTCGCCCAGCCGATCACTGCGGGAGCTCCGGCACAGGTCGAGACCTGATACTGCCCGCCTTCGATGCGCTCGAGGATCCTGAACGAACCATCCGGCTGGAGCTTCAGCTCATCGGACCCGAGAAAAACATCATGGATCCCGAGCTGCTCAGCGATCATCTGCATGGTCGTTCCCGCGTCTCGGGAA
>CAZGCC010000077.1:3190-7103 GCA_964524195.1 uncultured bacterium
GAAGAGCCGGCATGATCCCTCGCATGTTGGCCATCCCCACCTGAGGATTGTTCGGCGGCTCTGGAAGATTCCCGGTCGCCCAACCGATCACGACAGGAGCGCCCGCGCAAGTCGAGACCTGATACTGCCCGCCCTCAATGCGCTCAAGGATCCTGAACGAACCGTCCGGCTGAAGCTTCAGTTCATCAGCGCCGAGAAAAACATCATGGATCCCGAGCTGTTCGGCGATCATCTGCATGGTCGTACCCGAGTCGCGGGAAGCGGACGAATAACCTCCAAAAACAAGCAGCTTCGTTTTATCAAGACCCGGGATCTTTTCGATCGCTCCGGCAAGCGCCGCGGCCACTTCCCCCGAATCCGTGAAACCGCTTGCGGAACCATCCACGACCATAAGCTCGAACGGGACCTTCTGGGCGATCGTCATCATGAGCTGCTGAAGCTTCGCTTTGGGCCCGAGACTGATCAAGGTGACCTTGCTGCCCGGATTCTGCTTCGCGAGATTCGCGGCCTCAAAAAGAGAGTGCCCGGCCCACGGATCGAGCACTGAGGGCAGCATCATCTCATTTTTAAGCGCGGGTCCAGTCGGCCCCTGAACCGGCTCCAGCGTCTGGAGCGGGTCCGGCACCAGGCTTCCGCAAACTACGATATGAAAAGCGACTGTCATAACTGCCTCCCCTTGGATATGTGGAAAAATGCGTCAGAATTGGCCGTCATTATAATGACGACGCTTGTTTTCGGCTAGTCCCAATTTGAGGCTGGAAAGAATTTATTTCTCGACCGTGGCGATCGCTTCGCGGGTATCCGCCTCAAATTTGAATTTCAGGAATTCCTCGTTCTCCGGAAGTTCCATTAAAAATTTTCGTCCCTCGCCAATCCCGATACGGGATCCCTCGACCTGAAAATCGATCACATGCCCGCCTGTCGTTCTGTCTTTGCTTAAAAAGTGAAAATGATAGCCGGGGACATTAACACCTTCCATATAGGGTGGCACTCTGAACCCGACAAGCGTCCCCTCCACATCTTCCCATATGAAGAATTTCTGGTCCTTGATCGCTTCGGTCAGGACCGGATAAGGCTTATCCTGTCTGGGGGCGCTGCGCGCTTTGAGCATTTTAAATTTCCCTTCGACCTTAATCGCGTAAAAAAGATTGGGCGAAGGCAATCTCTCATCCAGAAAATGCGTCAGGCCCTTATAGTCCACGGGCTGCTCGGGGGAAAACTCCTGCCCGGGCTTGAAAAATGTCACCGTCGCGAACGGGCTGGTGACTTCATCGCCCAGGCGATACGCTTTTCCGTCCGGCTTGATCTGGTAAAAGACATGGTCCAGAACGACCATTTCGCCGTCAAGCGCGTCGAGGGTCCCCAAACCAAAATCGCCATGCGTCTTGAGTTCCTGAACCGTCATCGTCCCGCTATAGCAGCCCGCCAGAAGCGCATGAATGGGAGCGTTCTGGAAGACCGCGTCCTGCTTGGCGGGCGCGTGAGCGCAGCCAAACAGAAAAAGGATAATGAAAACAGAATATCGTTTTTTCATTTTTGAAGAGGATCAGTTGATGTTGGAATGAAGACCGCCGGAACCGGCTCGAAAATCAACATTGGTGAGATCGCTGCCCTGTTCCCGGGCATAGGCGCAATTCCAGAGGCAAGCCGCGCAGTGAATGCATTTCTCGCGGTCAAAAAGCGGGACACCGCCATCCGAAGAAGCCGTGATCGCCTGACCGGAACACATCTCAATACAGATCTTGGTGCGGCATTTCTGGCATTTTCCCGCGTCCATGAAAATGACATGATCCGCATACCCTTCCGCCGCCTGGACTTTGCCGCCTAAAAGCAGCGCGTCCTGATGAGAGATCAAAAGCTTCCCGTCATACTGGATCTTCGGCCATCCCGACGCGTCCATCAGAGCGTCGTGCATGGAAGTGTTGGTCGAGTTCGCCTCTTTGCGGGCCGCCTCGATCGTCTCGGGAGAAACTTTTCCTTTATAATAATTTTCTAGCGAGGAAATACGGTCATAGACCGGCTTGAGCTTCGCGGGGATATTGAGGATCCCGTTCGTGAAACCCGCCATCCCCATCCCCATCATGCCCAGCACAAAATTGTGGCTGAACCCATCGCGGGCTTTTTTCGCGATCTTGTTGTCTTTTTCGATCCAGCTCGCGCGGCGGCTCTTCAGATAAGTCGCTTCGAGATTTTCTTTCGTAAACGACTTCTTCTCTTTCAAAAGTTCGATCATGCCTTCCGCGAGCTGAACGCCCGTTGTCCAGGCTTCATCGACCCCGGAGCCTTTCAGCATATTCGTGCTGCCAGAACCTTCTCCGATCCTGGCAAATCCGTCACCCACGATAAAAGGCTCACCGCGCATGCCGGCTTCCTGAAGACTTTTGGCGCCCCATGACTTGAGCGTCGCTCCCTGAAGATGCTTCCAAAGTTTGGGATGCTGCATCCAGTGCTGGAGATAGCGGTAGGAAGAACGCATCGGATGATCAAGCCATGAAGGGACAAAAATACCGAGCGACGCCACGCGGTCAGGATAGACATAAAGAAAACCAAAGATCTCAGGCTCCGGATAGCCAAAGGTATGGATCACCGTTCCCGGTTCGAGCTTGGTGTCCGCCGGAAGCTCGACGGTCGCCTTCATCCCAAGCGCCCATTCGCGCTGATGATTCCCCTGAGGAAGTCCAAGCTTCCTGTCGAGGTCCTGCCCCACCGAGCCATAAGGCCCATCGCCCACCACCGTGAAAGCGGCATGAATATCCATGCCCGGCATGTACGCGCCCGCAGGTTTCCCGGATTTTTCAACGCCTTGGTCCACAAGTCTCACGCCCGCCACACGGTTCGAGTCAAAGAGAGGTTCTTTCACGGGCATCCCGGGCCATACCTGCACGAGCCCCGAACCCATAAGATTCGACCCAAGCCACTGCGTGAACTGCCCCATCGAAAAAACCCATCCCCCGTGTTTGGCCATAAAGGGAGGGATGAAAGGAAGCTGGAACGCGTGATCTTTGTACCAAGGGAGGATGAACCCGAAGGTTCGGAAAAGCCAGTCAACGATCTTCAGGATCCAGCACCGGCGGCTGGCTCCAACGGGATCAAGGAGATAATAGACCTCTTCACGCTTCACCGGATGCGCCATCGGGATCTGTGAAAGTTCTTCGGGCGTGAACGCCGCTTTGATCCCCTTCGCTTCCGTCACGATCCCTGAGACGCCGAACCCGATATCGTCCGCGCGTTCGTAGCAGATCACCTGAAGCGGCATTCCCGGCATGGCTTTGCTTTGAAAATGCTCCGCCGAGGGATCCTGCTGGATCGCTTTGGTGAGGGTGTGCAGAAATCCGGCCGTGGAAGGGCCGAACCCCACGCAAACAACATCGACTTCCATCTTCTGGCGATCAGCGGTCATGTTTTTTTCCGTTTAGAGCGGATAATCGAGCGCTTCCGGGATCATCACTTGCGCGACGGCCTCCGCGGCGCGATCCTTGGAAAAGCGAACCCCGACGAGACTGGCGTCCAGCTTTGCGCGCAATTCCGCGAAAGGCTTGAGGACCGTTGCCACCGATTGATATCCATATATCAACTCAGCGCAAACTTTTCCGACTTCGCCGGCAGCACGGGCTGCCTGAACCCCGCTTAGATCCGAATAGAAATTGACCACGCCGGCCAAACCTTCGGCAAGCGTCGGATTTTCGGGTCCCTTCGTTTCAAGCTCGATCGTATCAAGAACAAGTTGCCGCGCGCCCAAGAGCCACGCGAGCGCGTCCGCCATCGGGAACATCACGCCCTGGCGCTGTCCGCCATAGAGCGTTTTCCCATTCGCGTCCTTGTTCCCCTGGAGAAAAACAAGCGACCAGAGCCAAAGATCCATCGCGTTGGCGAGAACTTCAGCGCCCATCTCCGGCTTGCGCTTCGCGATCTC
>CAZGCC010000078.1:0-1434 GCA_964524195.1 uncultured bacterium
TGCCTTTTCCCGTCACGATCGCGATCACATTTTCACCCTCGATGAGCGAAACGACAGCTTCAAAAGATATACCTCGTTCCTTCATCAACTTCCGGTTCTTCACGTTATCCCAGTCATAGACTTTCTTCATAAAAGAAGTTTACCTCAATGTGTGCCTAATGTCAATACATCCAAAAGGTCCCTATGCCGCACTCCGCCGCCGCATTTCACGATCATTTGCCATGTCGTCTTTCGACTACACATAAACTGCTTCCCAGATATAACCCGGGTTTTGGGACTATCTCGTTTTTTAGTCGTTATGTTGAGCTCCACATAACGACTAGATTACGACTTTAAGAGCACTTACCCAAACGATCCAGCAGCTCAGGTCATCCGATGTGCAATCGGATGCTCTGTTGCGAGAAAAGCGTTCCGGGCTTTCTTATTGAAGAGCTGTGAGCGAGTAGCTGGTGCTCCGGCCGCCAGCGGGATCCTTGACAAAGATCCCCTTCTCAACAAGATCGAGAATGTCACGGTGGGCGGTATCTTGGGAACATTTCGCGATCTGCGCCCACTTGGAAGAGGTCAACTTCCCCTCAAATCCCTCGAACAGCTTATTGATCATCGCCCGCTGCCGTTCGTTGATCGATCCCGCGGGATGACGCTCCCAAAAACGGGCTTTCCTGAACACATCCGCTAGTGTGGCGTCCGTTGACTCAAGAGCCCTGTCCAGACAGCCCAGGAACCATTCGAGCCAGGGCGTAATATCAAACCCTGTGGACCCCACAGACCAGGAGCCAGTATTTTCATCGAACGTGTTTTTCTGTATCTTCTCAAGCACGTCATAATAAGCTTGGCGTTCCTTCCGGATCCGGGCAGACATACTGTAAAAACGCTGCGCACTGCCATCTGCGCGAGCAAGCTGCATATCCGTGATCGCCCGGGCAATGCGCCCATTCCCGTCATCAAACGGATGGAGAGTCACAAACCACAAATGAGCAATCCCCGCTTTCAGCACCGCATCGATCTCTTCCGCGTGATTCATGACGAGTGAAGTCGAACCATTGAACCAGCCGAGAAAAGCTTTCATTTCTTTTTCAAGGCGCGCGGCTTCAGGCGCTTCAAAATGCACTTTCTCATGCCCGACGGGACCGGACACAACTCGCATGGGGCCATGGCTATCGTCACGCCAAGCGCCCGTTATGATCTTATGCAGACCGCTGTAGCCCCCCGGAAAAAGACTTGAGTGCCAGCCGAAAAGACGGTTCTTGTTGAGATCCTTTTTGAAATTTTGCGTGGCATCCAACATCATCTCCACCACGCCATCGACATGCCGGTCGGAAGCAACAAGCCCGGCAATATCCAGGCCGAGTTTCCGCGCAATAGACGACCGCACCTGATGCGCGTCTAGGACCTCGCCCTCGATCTCACTGCTTTTGATAACATCAAGCGTCA
>CAZGCC010000078.1:1444-4157 GCA_964524195.1 uncultured bacterium
CTCCATCCGTCCCATAAGACGTCCCTGGCGATTACGGACAGAGCCGAGCAGGACCGAGATCTTCCCTTGATCCCAGGTAAACTTAGGCCAGCAATCCAGTTGATGTATATAGCGCATAATTATTCTCCGCTTCCCATGCGGAGAATATAGCACCTATTCTCCGCATGCGCAAGGGGGATTATCTGAATAAAATAAGGGGTAAAGGGGTTCTCAAAACCCGTGCTATCGTAACCAACAACGGTTGAATGTCAGATGCCGACGATTATGTTAAGCGCTCCGTTATGTTGAGTGAATTACGTAACCCTTTATTTTCCAGGGCATTTTGGGAAATCTACTCAACATAATAATTGCGCTCAAATCGACTTCACCAGTTAAAGATCTCAAGATTCTGCTCGATTGATTGCTCTAGTTCTTTGGGCCTTTCGACATAGTTGCAATATATATCGGGAACGGATAATGACCGTGGCTGAAGCTGCGCCTATTGGTAATTTTGAAGAAAATTGAATGTCGGGCATGTACGTTGGCGAATAAGAGGATAAATTTTCTCGGCTGAGATAAACCATGACTATCGCCTACTTTTCATGACAAAACAGAAGGTATCGCATCTTTGACATCAAATATTATGTTGAGTAAATTCGCGCAGGAGGCTTGAAAACAAAGAGGTTGCACACTCTACTCAACATAATGCATATTATGTGAGATTCGGATTCTCGTAGTGGTTCAATTCCAGACCGGCTCCCCCGCCTGGTGGACTTTCGCAACTGGCTTATGTATTCGGGAGAGGTGGAAATCGTCAAGATCCTAACCAAAGGGCTGCCGTTCGCTGTCGCGTGAAACAGGACTCGATACCCCTAAGATCGGGGCAGGGTGAAGATGAAGGTGCTGCCTTTGCCGGGTTCGCTCTCAACCCAGAGCTTCCCCTGATGGAGCTCAATGATGTCCTTGGCGATGGGAAGGCCCAGGCCGGTACCCTCCTGCTTTTCAGTCATGATCCGCTCGAATTTATCAAATATTTTTTCAAAATATTCTTCAGGGATTCCGGGGCCGGTATCGGCGATCTCAAAACGTATTTCCTTTGGACTCCCTGTTACCCCCACTGTAATGCTTCCCCTGGGGGTATATTTTATGGCGTTGTTCAGAAGATTGATGATTACTTCAGTCAATTTATCGCGGTCGCCCAAAAGGAAACCTGCGTCGGGCTGAATCTTCCGTTGAAGAACAAGCTGTTTTTTTGAGATCTCCCTTTCATAAGTTTTTAGCACCTCATCCACTAAAGCGCATATATCAACCCTTTCCCTCTTCAACACCATCTTCCCGGCTTCGATATGCGCGAGATCCAAAAGATCGCTCACCAGACGTATGAGCCGGTCCGTGCTACGTTTTCCCATTACAAGAATCTCCTTCTGCTGCTCACTTACGTCTCCGGCAACTTTATCGAGAATCAGGGTCATGGATTCTCTGATCACACTGAGTGGGTTTTTGAGTTCATGGGAAACGTTCGCTACGAACGCCGTTTTACGCTGGTCCAATTCCCGCAACAGCTTTTCAGCCTTCTTGATCTCGGTAATATCCCAGTTCGTGCCCACCATGCGCAAAGGTTTTCCGAAAACGTCACGCTGCACCAATGCGAGGGCTCGGATATGGCGAGTGATCCCGTTCGGCCAGAGAACGCGAAACTCGGTGTCGAATTCCTTTTCTCCGCGTAACGCCATTTGAATTTCATTGTCCCCTCGCTGAAGGTCTTCCGAGTGTAACCCTGTCCGCCAGGCATCATAAACGCCACTGAACTGATCCCGCGTGATCCCGTAGAGAAGATACATCTGGTCGTCCCATATCAGCTTGTGATTGACAACGTCGTAGTCCCAGATGCCAACGCCGCCCGCACGCACTGCCAGCTTTAAACGGTCGGACATTTGCAACAACACATCCTCCGCATTCTTGCGCTCGGTGATGTCGCGAGAATAACCCGTCGTGCCAATAACAATACCTCCTGCATCGAAAATCGGCGTTTTAAAGGTCTCAAACCATTTGCTCTCGCCCGCATCAAAAATTTGTTCCTCGGTTATAAAAGATTTTTTCGAAGCGATAACCTTCGCGTCATCCGCACGATATTTTTTCGCCAATTCCTCCGGCCAGATATCGAAATCTGTCTTGCTGGTTAACCGGTCCGGAGACTGAAGGCCGCAAGCCTGCGCGAAAGAGTGGTTAACGGCGAGAAATCGGCTTTCGGCATCTTTGAGCCAAACAAGACCTGGCTGGTTTTCGATTATGGCCGACAGATGCGCCTCGCGCAACCGCAACAAATCTTCCGTCCGTTTTCGTTCTGTAATATCACGGCTTATACCCAGAATACCGATAACTTGCCCGGCAGCATCTCGTAGCGGAGCTTTATACGTATCGATAAGTATGCGGGCCCCATCTGCATAGGTGATCCATTCCTCATTGTGCCGAGGCACTCCCTGTTCCATCATTCTCCGATCTTGTTCTCTAAAAGAATCGGCGATTTCTTTACTGAAAAGATCATGATCCGTAAAACCGATAATTTCCGAAATGTTCCGATTCGAAAAACGGGCGAACTCGGGGTTGCAGCCAAGATACCTGCCCCGCAAGTTTTTAAAAAAAACTATGTCCGGAATAGAGCTCAACAAATTGGACAACAGAAATGTCCTCTCCTTCAGCGCTTCTTCCGCCTTCTTGCGCTCGGTGATGTCAT
>CAZGCC010000078.1:4167-6816 GCA_964524195.1 uncultured bacterium
GTTTCTGCTCTGTGATATCTCTGGCAGTGCCCTCGAAACCAATAATAGCGCCTGTTTCATTTCTCAGGGGAACAGCGCTTGTGGTGTGCCAGTACCATGTCCCATCAATATGCTGGACACGGTATTCGATACCCTTTTGCCGTTGCCCCGTCTCAATCACTTTTTTCAGAAATACCATACATTCGGGAATATCCTCCGGATGAACGAAATTCTGGAACGATTGTCCGACCACCTGCGTTACCGGATGCCCGAGGAGCACGCTCCAGGCCGCGGAAACAAAGGTAAACACCCCCTCCTCGGTGAGCATATAGATAATGTCGTGACTATTCTCGACCAACATGCGCTGCTTCTCCTCGCTCTCCTGAAGATTCACGGTCAGCTTCTCCGCCATTCGCTGCGCTTCGTCACGGGTATTTTGGAGAGTGTGGATCAGGACGAACAAAAGCAATGTGGTAAGTATGCCGCCGCCCAGGGTAAGCCATACGCTTGCGTATTCCACCGGCTTGAACCCGCCGCCTGTTTGTGTAAAACACAAGGTCCAGCGATGGCCGTTGAAATCAACCGCTATCTGCCGCTTAAAGCGCGCTCCGGCGTCTGGGGCAGGGCCATTTTCATAGAGCAAGCTCTGGGGCGAAGGCTCTCCGTCAAAAACTTGCAGGTAAAAATCGGCATCTTTCTCCAGTTTGCGGCCTTCCAGCATTCCCCTTAGCAGGTCACTCATCCGGTAGGGGCTGTAAACCCAGCCATAAATCGCAGCACGGCGCTGCGCTACTGTTTCGAGAGGTTTGTCTTTGCGGTAGAGCGGAACATACATCAAGGTTCCGGCCTGGATTTCCTCATCCGTTTCCTGAACCAGAAGGACTTTACCGGAAAGTGCGGCAGAATCCGTATCCCGGGCCTGTTCCATGTCTTTCCGGCGCACAGGCTCCGAGAGCATGTCATAACCGAAAGCCCGAAGATTGCGGCCGGCGAACGGTTCCAGATAGACGATGGCGGAGTAGATCTCACGTTCCCCCTCCGGCCACACTTTGTAATCCGGAAACCCTTCGCTTCGAATCTCCTGGATGTGCCGGGTCAGCTCTGAACGCGGGATCAGAAGCGAAAAACCAAAGCCTTGAATACCAGGGAGCTGTTTTTCGACCTTCTGGTGTTGGGTGAAAATTCGCCATTCCTCGCGCGTAACCTTATCGGACGCATAAAATAACGCCGCACCGCTTTGCAGGATGCGGGCATGATCATCCATCCTATTTGCAATGATATTGCGGATTTCGTTGCAGTGGGCGTTGAAATCCAACTTGGCAGTGTTTTCCACGCTTGATCGCATATACAAGGTTGCTGCGGCGGTAAGCAACAGCCCGACTGCCAGCACAATCCAAGGGATGCGTCGGTACCAATTCGGGAACTTTGTAACAGGTGATAAGTTCAGGATCGTTCTGGTTCCAGCCACGCTGGCGTTCCGCGCAACGGTCATAATGCTTCCTGAAAATCGCTTTCTGGCCTTGCTACGCCAGTCCTAAAAACACAAAAACCTCCGCCCACCCGAGCGAAGGTTAGTCTTTCAAAAAACCGTCTTGTGTTCATAGAAATACCCGACTCCCTTTTCCTAAAGACTTTATTCTACTCCCCCCTCCTCAAGTAGCTACCTATATATGTGCAACCGGAACATTGTTTGAAAACAACCTTTGGAGGGTATTTGCCGTAAAAAACAAAACCCTACGCAAGTATTTCACTTGTGTAGGGTCGTGTTTTAATGCTTCGCCAGCCTGCGATGCGCTTGGCTTATGAAATGGCTCCCCAGCCTGGGATCGAACCAAATGTCACATAATGGGCTGAAAACGACGCAAGGATCATGGGCAACGTCACTTCATGGATAAACCCAACACATCCTTCATTGTAGACCCGGCCCAAAAACCTGCAACAAACCTGCAACAAAATTCTTCAAAATTGGCACTTGGTCAACTTGCAATGCCTTGGGATGCCTTGGATTGACTTGGAATGCAAAGTGTAGTAATGAAACGGGTTACGCCGGTTTTGACGTAACCCGTTGACTGGCTTGGGATTTGAGAAAAAGAGATGGAGCGGGATACGGGAATCGAACCCGTGTTGCACGGTGCGGAACCTGATTTTTTTATTAAGCGAGGGCCCCGCCCCGGAGACCGGATGGCTCCCATTGCAGTAGGAGTCGCCTTGCGGCGAGCGGTTTGAGGGCAGGGCTTTTTTCTTCACGGGGTTTTTCTGGATCTGCAATGTGTCCACGCTGTTCTCCTTTGTGGCGATCATCTTAAGCCCGCCCTTTTTTGTTTGCAAGTTTATTTTTAAGAATTTTTTTCGCTCGACGGACGATGAAATCGTCCATCCGGCATTTGTCCGTGCAGAACTTCGCCCGCGGCGTGAAAAGGTTTCCGCAGGTGTGGCAGTGTATCTGTTCAATGTTTTTTTTCATTTCGCTCCTTAGTAGGCAGTTACAAACGCCTGGGATCCGACAGCGCGGAACTTTCCGTGGTAGTCCGCATGACCGTTTTCTTGAGTCCTGAAGGCGAAAATACCGCAGTCCGATTTACGCGTCGGGTGGTTCTTTGATGCGCGGATCGCTTTGATCATCGATTCAAGGTTGTTGTTGGTTCACGACCTGGAATTTCACAACTTATC
>CAZGCC010000078.1:6829-7084 GCA_964524195.1 uncultured bacterium
ACATCAAACGCTGTAACGCTTCGGTCGGTTTCGGCTCTGCAATCTGCAATGTTTCCATCTGGTTTCTCCTTTGTTGTGCTTCCGTTTAACTGCTTTGTTGATGGTAGTATAATCAATGACGGCAGAGATAGCAAGCCCCTTGAGCGATTTATTTTTCTCTCTACAAAATGAGATAAAACGCTATAAAACGCGCTACGGCCTGTGGTGGGCGCTCTGAATAACGGGGGCGCAGTACTGATCGTAAACCTCGCGGCA
>CAZGCC010000079.1:0-335 GCA_964524195.1 uncultured bacterium
GCTTCTTCTTTGGAACGCATGGAAGAGGTCGTGCCCTTGGCGTCATTCCAGAGGCGGGTCTCCTGAACGATCGTCTCGCCGTCCTCAAGCGCGCGGGTCTGTCGCTCGATCTCGTATTGAATGGCGCGCATCACCATCTTGAACGAGTTCAGGTTCTTGATCTCAACCTTGGTCCCGAATTTCTCTTGGCCGACAGGCCTCACGGAAACATTCGCGTCACAGCGCAGGCTTCCCTTTTCCATATCGCAGTCGCTCACTTCGACATACTGCAAGATCGCTTTGAGCGCCGCAAGATAGTCGTAGGCTTCCTGAGGGCTGCGCAGGTCCGGCTCGGA
>CAZGCC010000079.1:345-6897 GCA_964524195.1 uncultured bacterium
GGTGTGCCGCTTCTTGAAATTGGTCCGGCTCGGAAACAATTTCAAGAAGCGGCACACCGCCCCGGTTGTAATCGACGAGGCTGCCGTCCGCGATGCCTTCATGAAGAAGTTTTCCGGCGTCTTCCTCCAGATGCGCGCGCGTGATGCCGATCGTCCTCTCCGCCATTTTCCCGTCAGCGGTCTTGGTTTCGATCAAAAGTTCACCCTTACCATTGACCGGCATATCGAATTGCGAGATCTGATAAGCTTTCGGAAGATCGGGATAGAAATAATTCTTGCGGTCGAATTTGAGCCGTTCGGCGACTTTGCAATTCAAGGCAAGCCCGGCCTTGATCGCAAGTTTCAGCGCCGTCTCATTCACTACCGGCAGCGATCCCGGCCAGCCAAGACACACCGGGCATGTGTTCTTATTGCCCTCGGCACCAAATTCCGTCGAACAAGCGCAGAACATCTTGCTCTTCGTCTTCAGCTGCACATGCACTTCTAATCCAATCACCGGTTCGTAATTCATTTCCTTAACTTTCTCCACCCGTTGCTGCGACCACATTATTCCTTTGCGTTTTCCACCTACGATATCCTCGCGTCAATAGCTGCCAAAAGAGAATGGTTAAAAAAATCGCCAAAGGAAATCGCCCGATCAAAGTTCCGGGACCGAAAAATGTTTCATGGTAACGGGGAAAAATCTCTTTATCCGTGGCTTCATACCAGCCGGTATTGGGCCGATCATCATCCCACATATAACTGACCTTTAAAGATTGTCTGTTCGAGTTTTGTTTTTGAACGATAAAGCCGCAGGAAAAACAGTCCTCAGGATGTTTATGGTAATCCTCCAGATAAAGCCGGTGCGTTTCCTGGCAAAGCACGTCCAGGCGTTGGTTCAGCTCTTTTTCAAGATGAGGGGGTACTAAAAAAGTAAGCTCTTTGAATTTCTGCTGGTAGGAGGATAGGTTTTTATAATAAATAATCCTTGGCTCAAATCGTCCCGCTTCTGTTCCGGACATCAAAATCAACACAGGAAAGTAGTTGGGCGGAGGGTAATCAACCTTCTCTTTTTTCCCTCCAAGCATTAGCGTCCCCAGAATGATGATAAACAGAAAAAAAGCGGCAACAACACGGGAAAGTCCGAGAAAAAACCTTCTCATAATCCTTGCTATCATCACCAGATTTTCCTTTTCACTTAATCGTTGACCGGAAACCATCCGGCGGATTTCTATTCCCTAAACGCCATTCTCTATCCGCTATTACAATTTTGGTTTCTTTTTGTAGATGCCGGTTTCTTGTAAATAGGTGACAGTCACCTTTTTGGGGACAGACACCAGGACTTCATAACTTCAGTTTCTTTTTGTAGATGTCGACTTTAATTAGTCTGCAATTCGTGCGCCGGCGCACAAATCTGATATCAAAATCCACCAGCTGGCATTTTGCCGCCATTGGCAATTTTGCGGCCCGCCGCAAAATTGTCCCAACCATTAGTTATGGGCTATATGCTTAGGTTTCTTTTTATAGATGCCGGTTTTATTCCTTTGGCAGATCGCGGAAAACCTGCGCCAATTCTTTTTTATTCATCTTCCCTTCCGCGACTGACAGCATCACTTCGATAAAAATCTCCTTGGGGTGAGAAAAGGATACCCCGTTCATCCCAAGAAATACCAAAGCCGTTACAAGAGCTGTCCGTTTGTTTCCGTCAAAAAAAGGATGGTTTTTGCAGATATGAAACGCATAGGCCGCCGCCATTTCAAAAAGATCCGCGTGATACCAATGCCCACCAAAACCCGACTCCGGTTGGGCCAAAGCAGACTCCAGCAACGCCATATCCCGGACACCGTTCGTTCCGCCATGGTGTTCGATCTGATCCGTATGGATAGTCAGCACTCGATCAAGTCCCAAGAAGATCGGCGCTTGTTCACCCCCCCAAGGAGTTCCCGCGTCCTTAACACCGGATAAAACACACGCTCTCTTTCTTGCGCGATTGTTCCGGACGGGTGTAGACGCCTTCTTCTTAGCAAGAGCCATGACCTTACCCCGCAAGCGCTCTAAGTGTTTTTTCGTATTTTTTGTTCACGGTAGCAAGAACCTCTCGGAATTTCTTTTCCTGATTTTCGTCTTGCGCCGGAGAAATGACCAGATTACGGCCGTCGGTGTTGATCTCAAGCGGGGTGTCCTTTGTGATGTGCAGAAGCTCAAGGATCGCCTTCTCGATGACCAGGGCCAGGCTGTTTCCGTGAGCTGTAAGGTGCTTTATCATGTTATCCTCCTGTTATACTTCCGTATATACACTGTAGCACCACTCAGCCTTCCTGTCAAATCGCCAAAACCCCGAATTTCCCGCTTTAGCTTCAGTCTCTAGTCTGCCGTCTCTAGTCTAGTTTTGGCTTCTTTTTGTAGATGCCGGTTTCTTGTTCAAAAGCATAAGCCGCACGAAGCATGGTGGATTCATCGAAGGGGCGGGCCATAAGCTGCATGCCGATGGGTAACGGTTTAGGGACAGGTCCGCTTTCGCTCCCAGGACCTGTCCCTGATGTAAATCCGCATGGAACGGACATCGCGGGAATGCCGGCCAGGTTCGCCGGGATCGTGAAAATATCGGAAAGATACATCGCGATCGGGTCTGAGACTTTTTCGCCGATCTTGAACGCCGCAGTCGGCGAAGTGGGCGAAAGGATCACATCCACTTCCTTGAACGCCTTCTCGAAATCCTGACGGATGAGCGTGCGGACTTTCTGCCCTTTCAGGTAATACGCCTCATAATAACCGGCGGAAAGAACGAATGTCCCCAAAAGGATGCGGCGCTTGGCTTCCTGGCCGAACCCCTGATCACGAGTCTCAAAATACATTTCGCGAAGGTCTTTGGTGGGAACCCTTAGCCCGTATTCCACGCCATCGAAACGGCCAAGGTTCGAGCTCGCCTCCGCGACGGCTACTATATAGTAGACCGCCACCGAGTGCTCGGTATGCGGGAGCGAGATCGTTTTGATCTCCGCTCCAAGCTTCTTATAGACATCCGCTGCCTGCCGTACGATTTTCTCGATCTCCGGATCGATCCCCTCGATGAAATATTCTTTTGGAAGCCCGATCTTGAGGCCCTTGACGCCCTGCTTCAGTGCCTGCGAAAAATCCGGGACTTTTTCAGGCGATGAGGTGGAATCTTTCGGATCATGACCACAGAGAATATTCAAAAGGATGGCCGAGTCTTCCACGGTTTTCGTGATGGGACCGATCTGATCAAAGCTTGAGCCGAACGCGATAAGACCATAGCGCGAGACGCGGCCGTAAGTAGGTTTTACTCCCACGACGCCGCAAAGCGCCGCGGGTTGGCGAATGGAGCCGCCGGTGTCCGAACCCAATGCCGCAAGCGTCATGTCCGCCGCAACGGAAGCCGCGGAGCCGCCGCTGGAACCGCCCGGCACGCGCTCAAGATCCCACGGATTTTTGCACGGGCCGAACGCGGAGGTCTCGCACGAGGAACCAAATGCGAATTCGTCCATGTTGCATTGGCTGAAGATCGTCGAGCCCGCCGTTTTCAATTTCTCGATCACGGTCGCGTTATAAGGCGACACATGTTTTGTGAGGATCTTCGACGCGCAGGTCACTTCCCTGCCATCGATACAAATATTGTCTTTAATAGAAATGGGGACACCGTAAAAGGGAGCACAGGGGACAGGCATTAAGTGACTGCCTGTCCCCTCCGCCATTCTGAGAAACGCGTTTATCTTGGGATTAAGTTCTGCGGCTCTTTTGGAAAAGGCATCGAGGATCGGCTGCGCGCCATCCTTTTTCGCGACTTCGATCGCCTCTTTGAGGGTCAATGAACAGAGGTCTGTCATCGCTGCACGATCTTGGGAACTTTGAAAAAAGAACCTTCGGTCTGGGGCGCGTGTTCGAGGGCTTTTTCGGCGGCATTCGAGGGTTTCACCTCATCAGCGCGGAACACATTCTCCATATTGAGGACATGGCTCGTGGGCTCGACGGCTTTCGTATCCAAAGAGGTCAGCTTCTGAACATAGGCGAGAATAGCGCCGAGGTCTTTTTCGAGCTTTTGCTTTTCCTCAGGCTTCAGGTTGAGCCGGGCGAGTTCCGCGACCCGTTCGATCTTGAATTCCATAAAATTCCTCTGGTTGGAGGGACATTCTGCCCGAAGGCGGAGGGAGTGTCAAATGATCGCGTGGCCTGACAAAGCCGAAGTCCGGGGAAAAAAGAATGACCCCGCTTCCTTGGAGATCAGTTCCCGTTGAAAGAACTTATTTCCTCGAGAGACTTTCGGCTCTTGGGAACGGTCTTTTCTTCAGCGGGGAATCCGAGCGAGATCACGATATCGATCTTCTTGTCTCCGGGGAGCTTCAATTCCTTTTTCAGCGCCTTTTCATCGAACCAGCCCATCCAGCAAGTCCCGAGCCCAAGCTCTTCAGCCTGCAGAATAAAATGCTCGCAGGCGATCCCGAGGTCCACGAGATAATAGCTCGTTCCCCGGAACTGGCCGCCCAGAGAGCTGAGGAGCTTCCCCTTTTCAGAGAGAACGGCCACCAGAACGGGCGCCTCTTTGGCAAATCGGTTCATCGAGTAGATCCCGGAGAAGATCTTGTCGCACACGCGCCCCTTGAGCGCCGGATCGTCGATCACGATGAATTTCCAGGGCTGGGAATTACACGCCGAGGGCGCGAGCCGAGCCGCCTCGAGACATTTCAGGATATTTTCTTTAGGAACGGGACGGTCGGAATACCGCCGCACGCTCCGCCTTTGCTGGATCAGTTTCTCGATCGACATTTTATTTTTGAGACGGGCTTGAACAGCAGCTGTCCTTGACGCCGCATTTTTTGAGGATCTTTTCGCCAAGGCACCAGCCGGTAAATGCGGACTGAACGAGATTGACGCCGATCAGCATGGTCCAGATCAGCCACCAGGGGCTTACCCAGATGGCAAGCGCGACACTCATCAAAATAAAAGTTCCTGCGATAATACGAATGTATTTTTCCATCGTCATATCAGATCTCCTTTGGAGTCTCGGGGAACGGCTAACGGGAAACGGTGAACGGAAATGCTTTTTCGTTCCCCGTTCAGCGTTCTACGCTCCCCGGTTCTTTTTTAGCCATCATGTAATAAAAAACGGGAACTGCGGTCCGGGAAAGGATCGTGGAGGCGATCTCGCCGGCCATGAGCGCCACGGCAAGGCCCTGAAAGATCGGATCGAATAAAATGACCGAGGCGCCGACCACGACCGCGGCGGCGGTGAGAAGCATCGGCCGGAACCGCTTCGCGCCGGCATCGATCACGGCTTCTTCAAGCGGCATGCCTTCCGCGCGCCGGAGCTCGATAAAATCCACGAGGATGATGGAATTCCGCACCACGATCCCGGCGCCGGCGATCATGCCGATCATCGAAGTCGCGGTAAAGAAAACGCCGCCGAGCCAGTGCGCCGGCAAAATGCCGATCAGCGTGAGCGGGATTGGCAGCATGATGATCCAGGGTGTTTTGAACGACTGGAACCACCCGACCACCAGCGCGTAGATCAGGAGCAGTACGAACGCGAACGCGATCCCGAGGTCGCGGAACACTTCGTAAGTGATCTGCCATTCCCCGTCCCACTTGAGCGTCCAGCGATCGGTCGTCTTCGGCTGTCCGTTAAAAAGCTGGTCGATCGTCTTCTGCCCTTCAGGGTTCTCCGGGGCCGGCATCTTCGCGATCTCTTTTTTGAGTTTCAGGATCGCGTAAGCCGGGCTTTCGAATTTCCCCGCAACATCCGCGATCACATAAGAAACCCGCATCAGGTTCTTGTGATAGATCGCGAGGTCCTTGGTGTCCTTTTCGATATCCACCAATTCCCGCACTGGGATCGGATTGCCATACCTCGAAAGAAGCGTCATATTGAGAACGCTCTCAAGGGAGGCCCGCTTTTCTTTCGGGAGCCTCAGGAGGATCTCGACCGGTTCATATTCTTCGGACAAATGCGCGAGATCGACGGCCTTTCCGCCGATCGCGGTCGTGATCGCCTCGGCGATCTGCGAGACCGGGATCCCGTTAAGCGAAGCTTTCTGCGTATTGACCCTGAGGCGCGCGAGTTTTTCCGGCGACTGCGAATAAGTATCGATATCCGTCACGCCTTCGCTTTCAGAAAGCAGCTTTTCAATCCTGACCGCCAATTCCTGCTGTCCCGCGATCGTAGGCCCGTAGATCTCCAGCACCAAAGTCGAAAGCACCGGCGGACCAGGCGGGACTTCCGCGACCTGGACATGGCCTTGATGCTTTTTCACGATCTCATGGATCTTCGGGCGCACCGCTTTCGCGATATCGTGGCTTTGCCGTTTCCGGTGATGCTTCCCCGCCAGATTCACCTGCAGGTCCGCCTGATACGGCTTGGAACGGAGAAAATAATGGCGCACGAGCCCGTTAAAATTGTACGGGGCCGCGCTCCCGACATACGCTTCGATGTCTTTTACTTCCGGGACCGTCGCGAGATATTCCGCGATCTCGGTGATCACTTGTTTGGTTTTTTCAGCCGGCGTGCCTTCCGGCATATTCAGCACGACCTGGAATTCATTCTTGTTGTCAAAGGGAAGC
>CAZGCC010000080.1:0-4546 GCA_964524195.1 uncultured bacterium
CGTCCAATCCGTCCCATGCACCCCCTGAAAATAAGCCAGCCCGACCGGAAGGGTGTATTTTGTATGCGTATTCACCACGATCAAGGGCCACATCAGGTTCATCCACGAGCCCATAAAGGTAAAAGTCGTCAAAGTCGCGAGCGCCGGCTTGGAGAGCGGCAGGATGATATGCCAGAAGATCCGGATATAGGAACAACCGTCGATCTTCGCCGCATCTTCCAAGTCCTTGGGTAGCGTCAAAAAGAACTGCCGCAGCATGAAAGTCCCGTAAGCGGTGAAGATCCCCGGAAGGATCAGTGCCTTATAAGTATCGATCCAGCCAAAATGCCTTAGCAGAATGAACACAGGGATCATCGTCACCGCGCCCGGGATCATCATGGTCGCGAGATAACCAAAAAAAAGCTTGTTGCGGCCTGGAAAATCGAGCCGTGCAAAGGCGTAAGCCGCCATCGCGCTTGTGGCCACCTGCCCAAAAGTAATGCACAAGCTCACAAAAATGGAATTGAGATACCACCGGGCAAACGGCACAACCTTCCAAACCTTTAAATAATTTTGCCACACAAAAGTGGTTGGCAGCCATTCTTGCCACCATGCGCGATTTTCCGCAAAAATCTGTCCGGGCTCGGCAAGCGAGGTTGAGACCATCCAAAGGAACGGCGCGGCCATGCTGACGGCTCCGATGCATAGGGCTGCAAAAAGCACTGCGCGCTGGAGATTTCTTTTCAGCGGGGATTTTTCCTTAAGCTCGGTCATCACCTTGACCGGTTTTTTTTTCCGGGACCGGGAAGTGGACAGGGCAATCTCCTGGCGCATTTCCTCCTGGATCATCGAATCAATATGCGTTCCCATAATTCTCCCGCTTAAGTGTAATGAACGGCCCTGCCAAAGAACCGCCACTTCACGACCGTGACGGCAAAAATGATCAGAAACAGAACCCACGAAATGGCTGCCGCGTATCCCATCTTGAACCAAACAAATGCATAATTATAAATATAGTAACTGATCGTTGTGGTAGATCCGTTCGGCCCGCCGCCAGTCATCATATACGCTTGATCGAATCCCGCCTGGAACCCGCCGATCAAGCTCATGGTCGCGATAAAAAAGGTCGTCGGCGAAATTTGAGGCCAGGTCACATTCCAGAACTTCTGCCAGCTGTTGGCTCCGTCCACTTCCGCGGCGTCATAAAGATCGCGCGGGACACCCTGCAGCGCCGCAAGGTAAAGGATCATGTTATACCCGCCGATCGATTGCCACACGCTCATGATGATAAAAGCCGGCTTGGCCCAAGCCTCGTCCGTCAGCCAGTTCGGCCCGGCAAGCCTCAGCCCCAGCATATCTCCGAACTGGGCGATCGATGAATTTAAAAACCCAAAATTCGGATTATACATCAGCCGCCAAAGCATGAAGATCGCAACGCCGGAACAGATCGTCGGCAAAAAATAGACGGCCCGGAAAATAACCGTTCCCTTGAGCTTCTGATTGAGCGCGATCGCAAGAAGGAGTGACCCCGCCATGCTGATCGGTATCGCGGCCATCAGCACCAGCGTATTCCAGCAGTATTTCCCAAAGAACGGATCTTTAACAAGCCCGACAAAATTCGCAAACCCCACGAATTGAGCGCCAGAATCAGAAAGAAGATCCCACTTCGAAAAACTCAGCCAAAGTGACGCCAGCACCGGGACCGAGGTGAATAGCAGGAATCCGATCAGGTTCGGCATAAGGAACCCGTATGCCGCGATCGTTTCTTTCGTTTTATCCTTCAATCCATTTTTCATATTAGACTTGTAATTCCCATTTTTTTTCATGAACTGCGACGCGGTAGAGAGCCATCTTCGATGCTTTATATCGCCCCTGTGGGGTGAGCTCTCACAGCGTCGTAGTTTTGCACCGGCAAAACTGCCCCAAACCTCTTTTAAAATTTAAAGGTTGTTTGGGACTGTCATGATTACCGACAAAGCTTTAATAGTGAATCATGGCTGCCCCGCCTGGGCTCGAACCAGGAACCTTGCCTCCAAAGGGCAGTGTGATACCATTTCACCACGGGGCAATAACTTCACAAAACTGTCCTTAAGAATTTTTACCGCTCGAACGGGTCGTCCTCAGCCAAGCCCTGCGCTTGGGGCACATGTTCGATATAAAGTTCGTAAGCCTTCAGGACCTCTTGCTGGATATAGTCTTTAAACTCCGCTGTGATGGGATGCGCAATATCACGATAATCATCGCCTTTGACTTTGCGGGAAGGCATGACCACAAAAAGACCTTTGGTCCCTTCAAGCACCTTCAAACCACGCACCACGAAACAACTGTCAAAGGTGATGTTGGCAAAAGCGCACAGCTTGTTGATCTTGTCCGTCTTAGGAAAAACGCGAACTTCTGTGATCTTCACTTTTCAACCTCAGCGTCTTATGTACTACAGCGAGTGACAAATCACCTTGCGAAAAGGAAAGGGTGCTTCTTTCAATCTCTTCGATAGGTCCAAAACTTCTTTCCGGCTGGAGAACACTGCAAAAACCGTGGCCCCGCTCCCGCTCATAAGCGCCAAGGGAGCGCCCAAATCTTGAAGGACCGAGATGGCTTTAGGAATAGCCGGCATCAAGCGGAACGCAGGAGCTCCGAGATCATTTTGTGCGAATTCCGAGGCTTCCCGGATCCTCGTTCTTTCGAGAAAAGAGCGCAGGATTTTAGCAATACGCCTTTCCTTTGTCAAGGAAAGGGGCCGGCCTCTCCAGGCAAGCGATCGATAGACTTTTTTCGTATTAAGTCCTTGATCCGTCACAAGTAAGAGGAACCAGAGCCTCGGACCGCAAGACACTTTTTGGAGCTTTTCCCCGACCCCCCAGGCCAGCGCCTGCCGCGCTCCCAAGAGGAAAAAAGGGACATCCGCTCCAAGCTTTCTGCCTAATTTCTGAAGCTTTTTGAAAGATATCTTGAGCCGGAAAAGTTTTTTCATCCCTAAAAGAAAATGCGCCGCATTGCTGGACCCGCCACCGAGCCCGCCTCCCATCGGGATCCGTTTGGCCAAACGAACGGAAACCCCTCCCAACCCGGGGAATTCTTTTTGAAGCAGCCGGTAGGCCTTGGTGATGAGATTCCCTTCCCCTGTTTCCAATCCCCGGAGATCCGTCCTGAGCATGAAACCTGAGACCCTTTTCCGGATCGAGATCGTATCGGCAAGGGAAATACGGTGGAAAAGCGTCAGGAGATTATGGTATCCGTCGGACCGTTTCCCGAGAATACGGAGATGGAGATTGAGTTTTGCAGGACTCTTGAGGATGATTTTTTTCATGATCCGTTTACGGATGAATTGTGAAAATCATTTTAAATAAAAAAACGGGAAACGGGTAACGGGGAACGCAAGACGACGCGTTTCCCGCTGACCGTTCCCCGCTTCACGCAAAGCGTCGCCTTTTGAGGCGACACTTTGCTAAGACCAGTCTTTTTTCTTGTGGCGGTGCTTGCGCAACTTTTTCTTGCGCTTATGTTTGTTCATCTTCTTCTTGCGCTGTTTACGAGCCCAAGGCATGAATGGAACTCCTTTAAGTGATGATGGTTTAGGGAATAACTTTATTGAGCGGGTATTCGATAATGCCCGACGCGCCGGCTTTTTTAAGCGCGGGCACCAGTTCGCGGACCACCGCCTCGTCGATGATCGTCTCGACATCGAGCCAGTTCTTGTCCGTGAGATTCGCGATCGTCGGTTTCTTCATCGCTGGAAGAAGGCTTAAGACCCGGGCGAGGTTCTTTTTCTCAACATTCATTTTAAGGCCGACCTTCTCCTGCGCGCGCATCGCCCCCTCAAGCAGCATGACCAGAGTCTCCATCTTCTGTTTTTTCCACGGATCCTTGACGCTCTTCTTGTTGGCGATGAATTTCGGGATCGAAACGATCACGGTATCGATGATCTTGAGCTTGTTGGCGCGAAGGCTGGAGCCGGTCTCGGTCGCCTCGACAATAGCGTCCGCGAGCCGAGGCGGCTTGGCTTCCGTGGCGCCCCATGAAAACTCCACTTCCGCGTCGACCTTGTTCTTCTTGAGATAGCGCTTGGTAACCCCGACAAGTTCCGTCACGATCTTTTTCCCCTTGAGGTCTTTGACGGACCTGAAGGGCGAGGACTCATGGACCGCCAGCACCCAACGAACCGGGTTAGAGGTCCTCTTCGAATACTGAAGTTCGCAAAGCTCCTCGACCTTGGAATTATTTTCGACGATCCAGTCATGCCCGGTCAGCCCGCAATCCACAATGCCCTGCTCGACATAACGGGACATTTCCTGAGGGCGAAAGAGCAACACTTCGATCTCGGCATCGTCTATGGAAGGAATATAAGAGCGGGAACTGACATTGATCTTGAAACCAGCGCGCTTGAAGAGATTATAGGTCGCTTCTTCAAGACTGCCTTTGGGTAATCCGATCCTGAGCTTGTTAGCCGTCATAGTCCCATTACCTATAAATTTTAACGAAGTTGAAATTGGGGCAACCCCAACTGCCCTTGATGTAAAAAAAGCTAGGGCAGGAGGCGGATTCTAGCTTTTTGCTCTCGGGGTGTCAA
>CAZGCC010000080.1:4646-6816 GCA_964524195.1 uncultured bacterium
GTAAAAAAAGCTAGGGCAGGAGGCGGATTCTAGCTTTTTGCTCTCGGGGTGTCAACCATCCAAACTTTTCATTTTTTTCTAAAATGGTAGTCAGCACTGATTGTCATATTTTTTTGATTGGAAATCAGTACAGTCCCAACCAACCCTTAAAATTATCGGAGGGTTGGGGTTGGATGGCCCCAATTTCCATTTTCTTCAATCGAAATTGGGGTCTCTAGACCCCATGATGCTTCTTGGAAAGGATGTTGCGTTGAACCCGTGAGAAAAATACGAGGATGATCATTACCAGGATCGTGGTCATCGCCGCCTGTTTGAAAAGGCCCAACCCGCATGCCAGCCCGATGGCGCACGCGGCCCAGATCCCGGCCGCCGTGGTCAGCCCTTTGATGCCTCCCTCTTGGGAACGGATGATCGCGCCGGCGCCCAGGAAACCGATCCCGGTCACCGCCTGTGCCGCAATTCGGCCTGGATCTACTGTCGCTAATCCCTTGAAAGTCGTAAAAATGTCGATCGAAACGATCATCATAAGAGCCGAACCCAGACACACGAGCGAGTAAGTTTTGAAACCGGCTTCTTTCCCGTGAGATTCCCGTTCAAGTCCGATCACGGCACCAAAAAGCGTTGCTACGATCAGTTTTATTGCAAAATCAATGTCCTGAGCCGTCAACATAAAAGCTTCCATATCATTCTCTCCTTTATGAGATCGCTAACCCGGGATCCCCGATCATATTAAGTTTCGACCGTTTTCCTTGTTTGTAAAGTTCGAATCCCCGTCGCGCGATCATGGCTGCGTTGTCGGTCGAAAGCACGAACGGCGGGAACCAAACCTTGATCCCCTTGGCCACGGCATCCCGCGTGAGCTTCTCCCTCAAATAAGAATTCGCGCTCACGCCGCCGCCAACCACAATGTCGGAAACTTTTTTGAACTCGGCCGCATCGATCGCTTTCTCGACAAGCCATCCGATCACGGCATGCTGAAAACTGGCCGCGACATCCTTGACCGATGGGGCATCAGCTTTCGGCTTTCCCGTTTTGAAATCCTGTAAAAGATAAAGCGCCGCGGTCTTGATCCCGCTGAAACTGAAAGCAAACCGGTCATCTTGTTTGGGCTTTGTAAAATGAACCGCGCGCGGATTGCCGAGCCTTGCAAGCTTGTCCATCACGGGCCCGCCCGGATAACTGAGGCCCAGGATCTTCGCAACCTTGTCATACGCCTCGCCCACCGCGTCATCCACGGTTTCACCGAGAATACGGATCTTTCCTTTTTCGCAGAGTGTGAGCATCGTATGCCCGCCTGAGACCAGAAGACCGATAAACCGTTTAGGCTCTTTTTGCCCAAAGAAATTGGCGACGAGGTGCGCTTCCATGTGATTAACGCCCACGACCGGAATCCCGAGCTGATACGCCAGCGCCTTGGCGAACGAGACACCGACAAGAAGTGAGCCGATAAGTCCGGGGCCTTGCGTCACCGCGATAAGATCGAGATCTGAAGCTTGGATCTTGGCCTCGCGAAGCGATTCTTCGAACACGCACTGGATCTGCTCCATGCAATGCCGTGATGCGATCTCCGGGACCACGCCGCCGAATTTCTTGTGCCGGAAAAGGCTGGAGGAAATGACATTAGAAAGGACCTCGTCTTTCCCTTTCAGGACCGAGCAGGAAGTCTCGTCGCAGGAAGTCTCAATGCCGAGCGTGTATCTAACCTTGGAGTTTTTTCTGGAGGATCTCATTAACCACTTTCGGATTCGCCTTACCGCCTGTTTCTTTCATCACCGCGCCGATGAGCGCGCCGAGGGCCTTTTGTTTTCCCGCCTTGAATTCGGCGACAGCGGCAGGATTCGCGACGATGGCTTTTTCAACCGCCTTCTCGATCAGACCGGTATCGGAAACCTGCGTGAGGCATTTTTCCTTAACAATAGTTTCGGCATCTTTTCCCGTCTCAAACATCATCCCAAGCACATCCTTGGCGATCTTTCCGGAGATCGTTCCCGCTTCGATCAGCTTCAGAAGGCCCGCGAATTTTTGAGCGCTGACAGGGCATGCCGAGATCTCAAATTTCTTGTCATTCAGGAGCGCGAGAAGTTCGGTCTGGATCCAATTGCTCGCGGACTTCGCCGCGGCTCCGGCGCGGACGCAAGCCTCGAAATATTCCGCGATCTTTTTTTCCTGC
>CAZGCC010000081.1:0-2669 GCA_964524195.1 uncultured bacterium
TTCCATGAATCATCCGCAAGCGCGTCCTCGCGAGGCTTGGGGAACCCGTCTCGGCCTTATTATGGCGATGGCCGCCGGGGCCGTAGGTCTCGGCAATTTTCTCCGTTTTCCCGTCCAATGTGCCGCGAATGGAGGCGGGGCTTTTATGGTCCCGTACTTTGTGGCGTTCATTCTGCTCGGGGTTCCTCTTATGTGGATCGAATGGGGGATCGGCCGGTTCGGCGGCAAGTACGGGCACGGGACCACGCCCGGGATGTTCCATTATCTTTGGAAGCATCCTCTCGCCAAATATGTCGGCGCGATCGGTCTCATGATCCCTTTTTCGTTAGTGCTTTATTACAATTACATCGTTTCCTGGACGCTGGCTTATAGCGTTTTCTCATTTACGGGAAAAATTTCAGCGATCCCGAACTACCAGGGGATGGTCGATTTTCTGGCGGCCTATCAGGGAAAAGTCGCGAATGCGTATTTCCCGAGTATTGCGACCGCGGTCCTTTTTTTCTGCATCACACATTTTTGCCTCTTCTGGGTTATCTCAAAAGGGATCAGTCGAGGGATCGAGCGATTCACGAAGATCGCGATGCCGCTTATCATTGTCTTTGGCCTTTTTCTCGTGGTCCGGGTTCTTTTTATCGGGACTCCCGATCCCGCGTTCCCGGATCGCAGCGTGTTGAACGGTTTCGGGTTTATCTGGAATCCCGATTTCAGCATTCTTAAGCAAAGCCGGGTATGGATCGCGGCTACAGGGCAGATCTTTTTTACCTTAAGTGTGGGGCTTGGGGCGATCCAGACTTATGCGAGCTATCTGAAGCCCAAGGATGATGTCGTGCTTTCAGGGCTTGCGACGACTGCGACCAACGAATTCGTGGAGGTTGTTATCGGAGGCTCGATCGCGATCCCCATTACGGTTGCTTTTATGGGGTTGGCGCAAACACAACAGATCGCTTCAAGCGGCGCGTTCGATCTCGGATTTTTCGCGATGCCGATGATCTTCCAGAAAATGGCGTTTGGCCAATTTTTCGGGACCGTCTGGTTTCTTCTTCTTTTTTTAGCCGGGATCACTTCGCTGGTATCGATGGCTCAGCCTCTGATGGCGTTCCTCCAGGAAGAATTCAAGGCGGACCGGAAGACCGCGGCCTGGATCGTGGGGGTGATGACCTTCCTTTTTACGCTACCGGTGATCTTTTTTCTTAAATTCGGGTTTCTGAACGAGCTCGATTTCTGGGTCGGGACCCTGGGGCTGGTGGTCTTTGCGATCTTCGAGGTCATTTTCTTTATCTGGATCTTCGGCGCAGGGAACGCGTGGAAGGAGATCCATGCCGGAGCGGAACTCCGCCTCCCCAAATTTTTCATGCCCATCATGAAATATGTAACGCTGGGATATTTACTGTTGCTCCTGGGGTTTTGGTTCGTGCAGGAGGGGATGGGGGTGCTCACGATGAAGGGAGTTCCGCCCGAGAATTATCCGTATATCTGGTTCGCCAGGTTCCTTTTGCTGGGGATCGGGGCCGTTATGATCTTTTTGGTGCACATCGCCTGGAGGAAAAAACATGTGATCCAGCAAAGGATCCCCCAATGATTGTTTTTCCATTCTTCCACCATTTCACACCCTGGGTGTGTGGAGGTGAGTGGGCATGAAGCTCTCGGGTTGGATATTCCTTATACTGAGTTGGAGTTTCATTTTAGGACTGATGATTTTCTGTTTTTCTCGTATCCTCAAGAAAAAGTAAGCCTCCTTTCTCCGCTCCTCATCATTTTTTCCGCAAAAAAAATTTTTTTTGAGGATCGTCTCGTAAAAATTGTCCATTTGCATATATAGTGATATATAGCAAATATAGCTAAATATAGCAAAAAATAACCAAAAGTGATGAAATAAAAGCTTCTAAACTCTTGTAATAACTATTTTTACATGGCATATTTCTATTGAGGTTCAAATCCGAACAAAACAAGTGGAACAGCTTATGGTTCAAGGAGTTGTGTTGTTTGGATTTTATCTCTTAAAATTTTTGGCGTATAAAAAGGTGAAAAAAATATGAACGAAAAAAACGGGTACAAACGGAGCCGGGGAATGAGGTTCACGGCGCTTGGGATGGCATTTGTTTTTACCATGACAAGCGTGACATGGACAACGCCTGCGAATGCCGCGGCTACCGAAGTTGCCGCGCCAGCTGCTTCCTCGATTGCAAAGCTTGTTATTCCTATGGAAATGGGGACGATCACCCGGGAGTACGGAGTACGGAGTCTCCAGTCTAGAACCGGCGACAGCCGGTTCGTCGTGCTCATCCAAGACGCACATGCCGTGATCGACGCCCAGTCTAATATCGCGAAGATTCTGGGCCATCTCGGCAAAGAGTACGGCGTCCGGCTTGCCGCGCTCGAAGGCGCCAAGGGCCAGCTGGAACCTATTTTGCTCCGGACCTTCCCGGACCCCATCGTTAAGAAAAAGATTCTCGCTGGTTATGGGAACAGGGCCGAGCTTTCCGGGCCGGAGATGGCGGCAGTGCTTCAGGAAGAGTCCTCGGATTTCCGGGGGATGGAGGATTGGGGGCTTTACGAGCGGAATTATTTTGCCTACCTCCGCGCGCAGGAGAAAAAACCCGCGCTCCTCAGCCAATGGAATTCGTTCAAGGAAATGTTGGATCGCCGCCGCTTGGAGATCTATGACGCTC
>CAZGCC010000081.1:2679-5948 GCA_964524195.1 uncultured bacterium
CTTTTGGTTTACCTCTCGAATTTTAAAGATGTCCTCAAGACCGCCTCCGGGTACCAGGAACTTCCCGGGCTGATCAGCTCGATCGGCTACGAAAAATCGGGGAATCAAGAAGCCCTCGCGCCTATGGTCCGCAAGATCGCTGATGAGTTCAAGACCAAGTACCTTCGCGAGCTCGGCGTAAAAACCGAAATGAATTTCTACAATCGTTATCAGTCATTCATGACCGGTCAGATCACGGCCGGACAGATGTTGCAGTATCTGATCCAGGTGGGTCGTGAGAACGGGAAAACCGTAAAACTCACTCCGGCCCTCAAAAAACTCCTGGGACACACGGAGCTCCTCTCCGAGATCAAGGGGACCCGGCTTTATGACGAATTGCAGCGGTTCATGCCCGAAGTCGAGGCGAGTCTTATCAAGACGCTGGACCAGCGCGAACTCGCGGCGAAATACCAGAGACTTTTTCTCCTGAAGGAAATGATCGAACTCGAACTGACGCACGAGGCTCTCGCTCAATATCAGGCAGATCCGGCTGTTTATCTGAGCCTTTTTGGGAATGTCTCTTTCAGGCAGGACCTCGCGCCGGCGCTGGAATTCTATCAGGCGGCCCTCGAGCGCGATCAGGCGTTTTACAAAAACATCGCAGATATGATGAAGGACGCGAAGCGGACTAGAGACCAGAGGCTGGAGACTAGAGGCTCAAATGAGGCTATCGCCGTTGTTGCGGGCGGTTTTCACACCAACGGCCTTGAGCGCATTTTGAAAGAGAAAGGAGTGGCCTATGCGGTGGTAACGCCCAAGATCTCCTCCCTCGCGGGTATCGAGAACTACGCCAAGGTCATGAAAGGCGAGGTGTCGTTTAAGGATTATCTCAAGACTACTTATTTTGACGCCCTGATGCGCCACGCTGCAAAGGCTTTGATCGAGGCCCTGCCCATCCCGGAACGCGTGAGGACTTTGAAGACCTGGCGCGATAATGTCATCCGCGAACTCGCGAAGGAGGGTCGTATCACGGACGCAGGGAAATTCCTGCCCTACATCGATGAATTGCTCCGGAGCAACGGGGAAGTAGTTTCCGTGGGACCCAAGCGCACGAAAGAGGAGATCCTCGACATCGTCCGCAAAGAGCTCGAGAGGTTCAAGAAGGATTCTTTCGAGAAGATCTGGAAAACCTTCGAATTCCAGCTCGATATTTTCACCGACGGCCTCAAAGGCCTGATCGCCAAGAAAGATCTCAACGCCCAGTCCGTCTCCGCTCTTCTCGACCGCGCCAGCCAGACCAAGACGTCTTTTATACCTCCGGCAGTAACTCTGGATCGATCTAACGGATGGAAAGGGCCCGAGAGTTTGTCTCTCGCATCTCCGGCAACGGAAATCGTTTCTCCCGTATTGCCGAAGACGGCAACATCAGCCAAGCCTGCTATCGCGCCTGTTGCCGAAACCTCCGGCGATGCGCGCATCGAAAAAATTCGATCAGGGTCACGGACAGGGCTTGAAGGTATTCCGATTGCGGCGGAGGAGGATGGCCTTCTTTACCGCGGGATGACGCTCTCCCAGTGGGAAGAAACCAAAAAGAGAAGTGCTGTGCCCGCGACAGAGTTTTCTCAAAGCGGAACCTGGGCTACATTCAATGTTGGGTCAGCCGAGGCCTATTCAATGCGCGAGGGAGAAGAAAACGCAATTATTCTTGTCTATAAGCCCATGTCGGACGAGAGACTTTCAAGAATGAAGCTTACGGATGACCCTGGTGACAAAAGGCGGCAAGGGGATCTGAGTCTTGAAGATGTCGCGAATGCCTATGCCTACAATCCGGCAACGAACACTTGGGAAGAAATCTACCCCGCCCGCGCCGAAACCCGCGAAACTCCCGGCCGAGCGGAGGTGAGGATCGAGGTGTCTCGCGATGTGGTGATTGCCGAGGATCCTGTGTTGGGGCAAGTTATTGATGTCAAGCCCGGCATGTTTAAAAAAGCCGAACTGGCGCAACTGATTCCCGAGCTTACCACGCTCGAGCAAGATATCTTTAACGAGTTTGGAACTGACGCCCAGTGGAAAAACAGGCTTGAAGTTTCGGACTATACGCTTTTTATCCTTCGAGATAAAAATGGTCAGTTTAAGGCGTTTATTTATGCGGCACCTGATGAAGTGTCCGGGGGAAAAATGATGATAGATCTCGTCGGGAGCATTGATGACGGGATTGAAGGGCGGGGAACCCTACTCATGAACTTGTTCCTGGACAAAATGTTTCAGAGGGGAGATCGGTCGATCGTTTGGGATGCTTTAAAGAGCGCGCGTTGGTTTTATGACGGGGATGCTGACCATGTTGGCTATCTTAAACGGGGTAAGGATGCAGGGGTTTTCACGGTTGTCAGAAGGCCGGAGTCTGTGGCGAGCGCTTCTTCTGCCATCCGGGAGCCCGTGAGAGACTATGAGATTAAATTACTAAAGAGCCCGCTGGAGGCAAAGCCCGCTGCTGATGCCACCCGCGCCGAATCACGGGTTGGGTCTTTTCTGAAATTTCTTGCAATCGGGATCATTGCCATACTGCCGATTGTGAGCCACGCGAAGGACTATACGGTTGGGATTTCCAGCAAAGACATTTTGACCGTCCAAATTGCTCTAAGCAGCACAGAAACCGGAGTTATCGACCGCGAACTGACGGGGAAGCTTCAAGATCTCGCTGGGGTTAAGCGAGTCGATAATTTCGGACCTGTTTCAGCAAAAATGTTTAAAGATGTTCTCGCCAAAGCCCGCGTTGCCGCTCCCCGGGTTGGATCGTTATCGGTAGAACAACCCGGGAAATCGGGAATACCAACGCCTGCCTCCTCTGATCTTTTAAAAATGACCGATGCCCAGAGGGCACAAGCCCAAAGTGATCTCTTTAAGCTTGGTTATATCGATAGCCTGACAGTCGACGATGCAACGCTTGCCAGTGCTACCCAAAAATTTTATCGAGAGAATCTCCGGCCTGATCAATTCCCAAAGGATGGAATGCTTTATTGGGGGCCTTTATCGATGCAAATCACAAAGCAAATCATTGTAACGCGAGGACCCCAAGGTGCGTCTTTGGGACAGTCAGTTACGAATCTCGTGATTTCTGCTGCGCCGGCCGGGCCGGCTGGATTGGGAGAAGTGATAGTCCGAACCGTTAAGATCGGGTCGGCAAAATTGTCGATTGAGCAAGGGCAGAACCTTGCGGCTGTTTACTGGGCGATTGTCGAGCCGATAGAGGATCTTTACAAAGATTTCTATACGGTACCTGATTTCCAGCG
>CAZGCC010000081.1:5958-6815 GCA_964524195.1 uncultured bacterium
TTACAAAGGTAAGTCGGAGAAAGAAAAAAACGATGCGGTCTTAACTGTCCTTACAACTTACTTGCAGGAAGCCGATGCCCGTACGGTTATCCGGTCGAAGGGGAGTTACGCAGCTCGTGGCCCGTTTCAGATATTGCCGGTTGGTGGTATTGATAAGCTCCTGAGGTGGGCTAATGATAAGGAAGGTCTGGAGGGAACGATTCGAGCGATCTATGGTGCTGAGAGGAGCGGAGAGATCCTGAAAGAGATTAAAAACGAAGCTGACAAATATAAAATAGAGATAAGGAAATTCAATGACGAGGCTAAAAGGAAAGGCCTGTTGGACTCCGCAGCGCTTAGATATGTAAGCGAAAAATCCAACGGTTATTTAAAAACAAAGGTTCTTCCGACACTTAAGCTTTCGGTTGGAGAAAACGGAGCAAAACAAGACATCTATGAGGCGCTCGATAATCCCAGGTTCGGGCTGATCTTCATCAAGAGAATGTTGCTGGATCGGGGGCATGGAAAAATTTCAATCAAGGATAACTACTTTGATAATTGGTATACCCGGAAGGGAACAAGTGTTGAGAGGGAGCGTTTCGATAAACGCCTTCCTGCCGCAGAAAGCATTTTGGAGATTCTCAGCCAGGTGCGGGAAGCGCAGCTGCGTAAATTAACGGACACTGCGGAGGGCGGAATTTCCGGATTTTTAAACGGACCGGACATTGAGGTTTTTCAGCTTGCTCAAGCCCAAGGTCGTCCGGAATTACGGCAGCAAGCCCGCTCGGAATTGCGTGTCGAAACATGGAAGAAATGGTTGAAGGCGGGTGGGAGTTTTATTGCCATGACTCTTGTAGTGTTCAATATGGCGTTGGCAA
>CAZGCC010000082.1:0-6804 GCA_964524195.1 uncultured bacterium
CCTCATTTTGCGGAAGATCCGACGCCTTGATCATGGGATGCCCGTCCCGGGCAGCAATGAACATTGTGAGGTCGCTTGGGATCTTAAGGCCATTCTCAAAAAGAATTCCATCCGGAGCAAATTCAGAAATTTTGACCCCGGTTTGCTGGCGAATATCAAGCTTGTGGAACAGGGTATCCATCATGGCCAGGGCTTTATGCCCAAGCCGGATACCGGGTTCGGGCATCGGGGCGAAGAAAACAAGATCGAAATTCTCCCAGATCCCGCGCTTCTTTAAAAGATGGTGTATGTTGAAAAGGAGTTCAAATGCCGGTCCACCCCTTACTCCGCTCGAATCCTTAGGGTTGCCGCCGAAACCTACCGCGATCGTGCCGCTTCCTTTTGCCAGACAGGTCTCAAGCCGTTCCTGTAATCGCACGCTATCTTCGGGATGTCCACAGATGGAAAAAGTATTCTCGATGCCTTTGTGGCGAACCGTATGCGCTCCTGTGGCCACAATGAGATAGTCGAAATCAGAACGCTCGCCGCTCTTTTCAAGGATAAAACCTTTCCGGGAAGCGCTTATGGCGGACACTCGATCCACGGTCAACCGGAATCCATGTGCTTTTGCGATATCATGAAGAGGGATGGAGATCTCTTTAAGAGATGTTTCTCCTGTCGGGACCCAGATCGCGAGGGGGTAGACAAATAAAAAATCCCGGTCGGACACCAATTCCACTTCTATGTTTTTTTCTCTCAGGGCGATCGCGGCTTCAACCCCTCCGAATCCT
This sequence comes from uncultured bacterium, assembly GCA_964524195.1. Classification (GTDB taxonomy): domain Bacteria; phylum Omnitrophota; class Omnitrophia; order Omnitrophales; family Aquincolibacteriaceae; genus Aquincolibacterium. The sequence goes on from CAZGCC010000082.1 coordinate 771, forward strand.
CCGCCCAGAACGACAACTTTTTTCATGATTTCATGGCCCTTGATTTTTTAAGCAACAAGTTTTTTCAAGCGTTTTCCAAACAGAACCTGACAATTCAGGCTTTCAACAAGATCCGGATCGCCAATAGAAGCAGCATGCCGGCTGAAAAGGCCGTGAAATGAACGATGTTTTTTAACGCGGTGCGGGCTTTGTTCACTTCCGGCACGAGGTCCGAGGCTCCGATATAGATGAAATTCCCTGCGGCAAATGCGATCAGGAAATCTGTGTTGATGTGGAATGAAACTCCGCAGGCAATAAGAGCGCCGACGGGGAAGAGCAAAGCCGAAATAAAATTCCAGAAGAGCGCCTTTTTTTTGCTCCATCCTCCGTGGACCAGCGCTCCGAAATCGCCTAATTCCTGGGGGATTTCATGAGCCGCTGCGGCAAGCCAGGTGGCGATCCCGAGCCGGATATCGACCAGAAAAGTTCCCGCCACAGCTAATCCCCCGAGAAAATTGTGAAGGCTATCCCCGGCCAGAATAAGGTAGGCCAGAGGTTTTTGGCAATCCGAAGTTTGTCGGTGACAATGGTGATGGTGGATGAATTGTTCGAGAGCAAAGAAAACGGTAAACCCTAGCGCAAGCCAAATGCCGACCTGCAGGTCGTCCAGATGCGGGCTGGAGAGTGCGGCGGGGATCATGTGAAAGAAAGCGCCTCCAATAAGACTTCCGGCTGCCAGAGCGACAAGTGGCAGGACCATCCGGTCAAAAGTGGTGGGTTTGAACAGGAATGTGACGCTTCCGATGAGCGCGACCACACTCATCAAAAGGCCGCTTCCAAGGATCCAGAGGAATGTTTCCAGATTCATCAACGCCTTGCTCCTTTTTTATGAAATTCAATTTTCTTTTTACCACTTAACAAATAAGAAGCAATCGCTTTGTGAAGCGTGCTCACAGAAAGGATCGCGCAATGCAAATGATTGTTAGGAACATGCCTGAGCGCTTTGATCACTTTGCCCGGAGAAAGAAGCAATGCCTCCGAAATGCTTTTTCCTTGAGCCATTTTGGCAGTTTCTAACGCGCAGGCCCTGGAGGCTCCACATCCAGAGGTTTGATAACGGACTTTGCGGATCGTATGACCGGTTATTTTCAGTGAAAATTCCATGCTGTCCCCGCAGGGTCCCTGGATCAAAGCGTGGGAAGACGGCCGTGTTATTTTTCCCTCCAGCAAATTATTTTTACTAAGCATGTTGCCAGTTTCCTTCAGTTTTCGGAAAAGCTGCAAGAAGGCGTTTTTTTTGCATTCGCGGGCAAAACGCTTTCCCGGATATACTCCAGAGAAGATCCGAAACGCACGGATTGCCCTCCCGGTTCTTTCGAGAGCAGATACTGTTTTGAAGCATCAAGGCGGTTAACGGGAGAGGGGTCCTCCAGACAGGAAGCAACGAAGGCGACGCCTTGTTCCGTCAAAGCATAAACTGGAATTTGTTTTGAGATCTGAAGCCTCGCCATGCTGCCCAGTTGTTCCCGGGCTTCTCCGGAGGCGCAGGCCCAAGCCAGGTCCGCATGCCGGCGGATCATTCCCAGATTATTCGCCGAGATGCCGGAGGTGCATACCACCAGGATCACAGCTGTGGCGCCTTCTTTTTTTTCAAGCGAGCGAATTTGCTCCAGTTTTTCCGCATCCGAACCTGCTATGGTCATACCGATCTTTTTGAACCCGAGCGCGGCGGCTTTTCTGAAGCCTTTGATCTGATCGATCAAAGTATCATTATTAGAAACAATGTGGCAGCCCGCAGTTTTTAATTTTTTGAGGGTCTCTTTTACCGGGGATGTGAAGATCAGGGTGTTCATTCTTGCGCCGATCCCCTGAGTGGTTTCCGGAGAAGTGCTGATCACGGTGCCGGCCCCGTCACAGACGGTGACCGCCGCATCGATGAAATGATGCTTCAAAGAAGCGGCAAGCATTTCGGAAGCTCCATAAGGAACAACGCGTTGAGGGAAATGAAGCGACCGGTTCTTTGTAAAAAATCCGTAGTTCCTGATCTTGGATTCTATGGCTTTTTGGATCGCGTCCCGGAGCGAGTGAATATTTGTTGGGTCGGCTTTTTTAAATTCCTGGAAAAAATGAGAAGCCAACGGGCAAGCGCGCAAGGAGGGTTCCGTGACATGGAGCACTTTTCCTTCTGAGACGGCGATAACGGAGGAGAAATATTTAAGCACATGAAGATCTCGTTCGGGGCGTGTCATGGTTAAGCTTTGGCAGCCTCCCAGATCTTGACGAATTCTTCCCTGAAGGCGCCATTCGTGTGTTCGACGATCGTTCTTCCCTGGATAATGGACTCCGTCACGGCTCGATTGAAAGGGATCCTTCCAATGACGGGAACTTTTTTGGATCCACAGAAGCGGGTGATGTCTTCTGCGGCATTGGGATTGATATCCCATTTATTGATGACCAGTTGAACCGGAACTTCAAAATGCTCCGCCAATTCGATCACTCGCTTGGCATCCGAGAGCCCCGAGAGCGTGGGCTCGGTTACGATCAAAGCGAGATCAATGCCTGACAGGGAAGCGATGACGGGGCAGCCGATCCCCGGAGGACCGTCCACGATCACATAATCAGCTTTTCTTTCTTCAGCAAGTTCTTTGGCGATTTGCCGCACCTTTGCGACAAGCTTGCCAGAATTTTCTTCGGCGATCCCGAGTTTGGCGTGCACGAAAGGACCGTAACGCGTTTCGGAAACAAACCAGTCTCCGGCCGTGTTCTCTTTCATGTGGATCGCATTGACCGGGCACAGGCGGGCGCATAGGCCGCATCCCTCGCAGGCAATGGGGCTTACGGCGAATTCAGAGCTGATCGCTTGAAAACGGCAAGCATCGGAGCACTGTCCGCAGTGGATGCACAGAGCCGGATCGATCTTCGCGACAGCCCCGCTTTTGAACGGATGCCGTTCTTTGATCTCGGGATGGAGCAAAAGGTAAAGGTTGGCGGCATCCACATCGCAGTCTGCCATGATCTTGTTTTCCGCGAGCGCCGCGAAAGCTCCTGTGAGCATGGTCTTTCCCGTGCCGCCTTTACCGCTGATCACGACGATCTGTTTCATGAGGCCACCTTGGCCGTTGCGAGGATGGACTGGAAGAGATCCAGGAATTTTCCACGGTATTCCGGGAATTTTTCAACAAAGGGAGTCCCCACGGAATAGAGCTCGGCGATCTTGCGGTCAAAAGGGATCGTGAACAGCAACGGGATATCGTGCTCTTTAAAATAAACCCGGGTCTTCAGGTCGTCGGGTTCCGCCCGGTTAAGGACGACGCCGTAGGGAATGCCGAGTTTCCGGACGGTCTGAATGGCCAACAGAAGGTCATTCATTCCGAAGGGAGTGGGTTCCGTGACGAGCAGGCAAAAATCACTTCCTGAGACCGCCGTAACCATCGGGCAAGAGGTTCCGGGTGGAGCGTCAAGGATCGTCGTGCAAGCCGGATCGATATAAGATTTAACCTGCCGGATCAAAGGCGGCGCCATGGTTTCTCCGACAGCAAGTTTTCCCTGAACAAAACGGATACCGTCCCGCGATCCGATTTCGATCTCTCCGATCGGACGGTCGATCTCCCGGATCGCTCCTTGAGGGCAAAGCCGGGAACAGGCCCCGCAGCTGTGACACATTTGAGGAAAAAAAAGAACTTTTTTGGGGAGGACCGCCAGCGCGTGGTAGGCGCAAACATCCCGGCAGACGCCGCAAAAATTACATTTCTGGTGATCGATCTCAGGCACTTTGACCATGGCCGGCTTGCAGTTACTGAGGACGGCTTTCAGGAATATCTGGGCGTTCGGTTCTTCCACATCGCAATCAAGAAGCTGTGCCTGCTCAAGACAGAGCGCCAGATTTACCGCGACGGTCGTTTTTCCGGTCCCGCCTTTGCCGCTTGCTACGGAAATAATCATGGCCGTTTCTCCGCGATCACCGTTTCATGAAAAGAAGTCGCTCCGGAGAGCTTGATGCGGAATTTTTTATCTTCAAGATAGGCCGCGGCTCCGGATATTTTCATAAGCCCGCGGTCATGGGTATTTCCCTCAAGGGCGTGGATCCGGTCGAGGGTGTCAAAACCTTTTTCCGTGAAATCACTCAGGACCAGCCGTCCTTTCGGTTTAAGGACCCGGCAAAGCTCTCCCAGTACTTTCGGGGGATTTTTGAAATGGTGCAGCGTACTGATGGAAAAGACCATGTCGAAGGTCTCGTCCGGGAAACTCAGCTGTTCGCCGTCTTCCACCCGGAGATCCGCAAATCGTTCCAACCCGTAGAATTTCAGATAAAGGCCGGCGAGGGCGCTTTCTTCCTTCGAAATATCGAAGCTTGTAAAAGCAAGGCCTCGTCTTGCCAGCGCGGCAGCGAAGTGCCCTTTCCCGGTCCCGGCCTCAAGGATCTTACCGCTCAGGGGAGCGGCCTGGTCGAGAAGAACATCTCTTTCATGGTCAAGGTCGTAGCCGTGTTTCAGGAATAATTCTTTTCTTTCGAATATGCGGCGGATCGGTCCCAGAAGATGTTCCGTTTGTTTTTCCTCTTGGGGGAGAGGATGCGGGTCAGCTTCCAAGGGTGATCGCCTCCGTGGAGCAGGAGGGGATACAGGCTCCGCATTCGATGCATTGTTCGTTCGGTACGGCCTTGCCCTCCACAAGCCGGATCCCGTCGACCGGACAGATCCCGATACAGGAACAGCAACCGTTGCATTTTGAAGCGTCTACTTTAACCATGGAACTTTCTCCGTCGTTCGTGTTTATGAAAGAGTCTTCAAACTTTACTTTTGAATAGGGCCACCGCGTCCGAGACCTTTCCCGAGATCCCGGTATGGACTTTGATCCCCGCGGGGGTCAGGACCTGGGAGGCGTTCGGACCCACATGGCCCGTCAAGACAGCCTCGACGCCTTTGGAGATCATCAGCTGCCCGGCCTGGATCCCGGCTCCGCCTGAGTTCTGAGCGTGTGTGTTTTCCACGGCTTCAAAATTCTCTGAGCCGGTATCGATGATCAAAAAATATTTACATCTCCCGAAACGGGGATCTACGGGGGAGTTCAGATCTTTTCCTTCCGAAGTAACAGCGATCTTCATGGGGCTCCTTTTTGTTGTTCAGAATAAAGCGCGGCTTTAGTGACAGCCGTCTTCATGTCCCGCGCAGGAACTGAGCCCGCCGAGATTTTGTTTCAACAATTCCTGGACGGCGTCTTTGGCTTTTCCGGCATACCCGAATACGGGGATCCCCGCATTCGCGAATTTGACCTGCGCTCCGCCGCCCATCCCTCCCGCGATCACATGGGTGATGTTGTGGCTCAAGATCGCATCCACCGCCTGGCAGCCTCCGCCGCCATGCTGGGCCGTGTTGCGGACAACCGTCACATTTTTAATTTCCTGGCCCTCGAGATCGACCAGGCCAAAATAACGGCATTGGCCGAAATGGGCGCAAACTTCACCTTCAAGACCTTGATCCTCGTTCAGCGTAATCCCGATCCTCATTGAAAGATCCTCCCGGTTCAGTCCCGGGGAACGGGTTGAACCCCGTTCCCCGGAAACAAGATTTTATTTTTGGGTCTGTTCTAATGCGGCGATCCTGGAACGGATCGCGTCCAATTCGCCGGAAAGATATTCCGCCTGCTCTTTAAGGAGAGCGCCTTCTTCTTTCCGGTCAATTCCCGGTTGGCCGGCGTTTGTCCTCTGCCAGCCCGGGAGCCCTGAAGTGCAGAACTGGTTCCGCCATCCCCGGCCGCCCCAAGCTCCGGTGTTACGACCTCCTCCTGCCTGTCGCGCGCAACCGCCTCGACCCCATCCTGTCATCGGTCCCATTCCCATGGGGCCCGTTCCGTTTCCTCCTGGCATGATATTTACCTCCTTTGACTTAAAGGGTCATTGATTTTTGTGGAAAAAATCCTATCGGCAGGTTCTTTTTTTCCCACCCTTGCTTTTTCCTATTCCTTTTCCGGAAGCTCGTCCCTTTCCCTGCTTTCTTCCGTCTCGCGCTCCTTTTGAGCCAACCCTCGGTCCCGTTCCATCTCGTCTTGGCATTTT
>CAZGCC010000083.1:0-6694 GCA_964524195.1 uncultured bacterium
CTCGCGCTCCTTTTGAGCCAACCCTCGGTCCCGTTCCATCTCGTCTTGGCATTTTCATTACCTCCTGTGTTTGAAAAACATTGTTCAAAATCCGCCCCGGCGGCATCTCCCGCGGCCCCGGCCAAAACCGCCTCCGAAAAATGGTTCCGGCTGAGGAGAGACCTGAATATTTGTCCCCCCCGAGATCTTGAGAGCTTTGCCGTTCACGATCGCGTCCGCGATCTTCTTGTGAGCGGACACCAGGATGTTCCCGAAGGTTTGCCGCGAGATCTTCATTTTTTGAGCGGCATCTTCCTGGTAAAGCCCTTCCAAGTCCGCGAGCCGGACCGCTTCGAATTCATCCAGCGTCAGGCCGATTTCCTGAAGATCGGAAAGGGGGATCCCCCGGGGTTTAAAATAATCCGATCCCGGCTTTCCCAAAATGTTCCTGCATTTAAATGGTCGCGGCATGATCCGTTCCTTTCGCTAAAAAGTTACAGTCCGGTCGCTTTCCTTGACGATGTCGTACATATCCTTCATGGTCGAAAGGGGACACATTTCCGAGCTATCCTGCTCTCTGGATTTGATGCAGGAACCACAGGCATAGATCATCCCTCCTGATTTCAAGAACTTGTCCGCTTGTTCTACGGGATTAAATTTTTTCGTGCCGATCTTTTGATACTCCACGCCTTTTCCCATAAAGAAAACTTTAACCAGCTCTTTTTGACAGAGGCAGAAATTGGCGTACCGGAGGGCGTTCCAGCATGTTTCCGCATCGTTCGTTGAAATCACGATCCCAATCTTCATTTTTCACCCCCGAGAAAATAGAATGGTGTGATTATTAGCATATGCCAATAATAGGTCCCCATGAGACTTTTGTCAAGAATTGCGGGAAGGCAAAAAAAGGGACGGTTCTCACCAGGAGAACCGTCCCTTGGGACAGGAGGAAGAGTTTTTTACTGCTTGGCGATCCCGGCTTCGATCTCCTCTTTAGGGAGTTTTTTAAAGCACATGAACCAGTCTTTGCAGTCGAGACCTTCCTCGCCGGATTTTTTCATGCGCTCTTTCGCGGTCCCGCAAGAACCCGCCGGAGGCACGATCACATCCTCGCCCGGCTGCCAGTCCGCAGGGGTGGCGACTTTGAAGGCATCCGAGGTTTGCATGGCGATGAGAAGCCGTTTGATCTCATCAAAGTTCCGGCCGTTGGAGAGCGGATAGTAAAGCATGGCCCGGATCTTGCCGGCCGGGTCGATGATGAACACCGCACGAACCGCCTGTGTGTCGCTGGCCGAAGGCTGCAGCATCCCATACTTCTTGGACACATCCATTTTGAGGTCTTCGATCAGAGGAAAGGTCACCTCAACATCTTTCATGCCTTTAAACTCGATCTTTTCTTTGATCGTCCGGAGCCATGCGATATGGCTGTAGCCGCTGTCGATCGAAAGCCCGACGAGTTGGGTGTTGAGCTTTTCGAACTCTGGCATCATGGTCGCAAAGGTCATGAACTCCGTGGTGCAGACCGGCGTAAAGTCGGCCGGATGGCTGAAGAAAATGATCCATTTCCCTTTGTAATCGCCCGGGAAATTAATGGGGCCTTGCGTGGTTTTGGCCGTGAACGCCGGCGCGTCTTCGCCGATAAGCGGCAAATGCGAAGCGGCCTTGACTTCTTCCGCGAACGCGGGGGAGATCGAAACCGAAAGCAGGAATATGGCTGTCAGGATCGACCCGATGATTCTGTTGTTTTTCATGGAGAGCTCCTTAGGTTGTGTTTGGTTTTAAATAAAAAGGTTCACATTGCCGCTTTCGGCGCGGTCAAGGTACATGGCCACGCCGCCGGTTTCGACGCCGTCGATCAGTTCTTCCTTCTTGATCCCCATGAGGTCCATGGACATCGTGCACGCGACGAGCTTTGCGCCCGCGAGCTTCGCACTTCCCATCAGCTCCGGTAGGGAAGCGACATTTTTCTTTTTCATGATCCCCTTGATCATCTGAAGCCCCATCCCGCCCATATTCATCTTTGAGAGGGATAGCTTTTCAGCACCGCGAGGCATCATGAATCCGAACATCGCTTCGATCAAGGTCTTTTGCACAGGTCCCGGCTTTGACCTCCGTAATGCATTCAGCCCCCAAAAGGTGAAGAACAAAGTGACCTCGCTTCCCATGGCGAGGGCGCCATTGGCGATGACGAATGCGGCTACGACCTTATCAAAATCCGAACTGAAAACGACAATGGTTTTCTTTTTGGAGTAGTCGACCGCTGCGCCCGATGAGGCCTTGAGCGCTTGCTTGACGACCGTCGCCACATACTTTCCGCCAAGAGGCTTCAGGTCGACAAGACGGTTTCCGGTGCTCTTGCACCAGGCCTGAATGTCGCTTACAAATCCGGGATCTGTCGCGGAGATCCGGATCGCTTCCCCTGCCCGGATCTTTTCGATCTCAGCTTTGACCCTGAGGACCGGGCCCGGGCATTGCAGCCCGCAGGCGTCCACTTCTGTGAGAGAAGAGGACGCGATGATCTCGTTTTCGATCGCCGCGGTCTTGAGCCCGGCATCATCTTTCACTTCTTTGTTCGCGGCGGAAGGCGTGATCCCGAGACTGGCCTGATAGGTTTCATAACCTCCGGTCAGATCCCGGCACTTGAAACCATGCTGGGAAAGGACCCGGCAGGCAAGATATCCCCGTAAGCCGACCTTGCAATAGACCAGGTATTCTTTTTCTTTCGAGAGCTCTGCAAGCCGCTCTCTCAAGGATTCAAGCGGGATCGAGATCGCACCGGGGATCGTGCCGGCGCCGATGGTTTCCACAGGCCGTACATCGAGGATCTTCTGATCCTGCTTGGGAGCCATGACATCGGCGGGGTGGCAGATCCGGACATCCTTCCGGAGAACATTGGCAGCGACAAATCCAGCGTAATTGATAGGGTCCTTGGCGGAGCCGTACGGCGGGGCGTAAGAAAGCTCCATATCTTCCAGATCGTAGACCGTGAGGCCGGCTCGCAGCGCCACGGCAAGCACATCGATCCGCTTGTCGACACCGTCATGGCCGACCGCTTGTGCGCCGAGAATTTTTCCATTCTGCGGGTCGAAGAGGAGTTTCAGATGGATCGGGAAAGCTCCGGGGTAGTAGCTCGCGTGCGAAGCCGCGTGGATATAGACCTTCTCATAAGGGATGGCGAGTCGCTTCAGAGTTTTTTCGCTTGCGCCGGTCATGCCTATTGTGAGGCCGAAGACTTTGCAGATCGCGGTGCCCTGGGTATTTTTATAAGTCGAGTTGCGGCCAAAAATATTATCCGCGGCGATCCGGCCCTGGCGATTGGCGGGACCTGCCAGGGGGATAAGCGATGGAGCGTCCGTCACGAAGTCCCTGACCTCCACAGCGTCGCCTACGGCGAAAATAGAAGAGTCGTTCGTTCGCATGCCGTGATCGACCACAATGCCCCCGCGGGGACCGGTCTCGAGAGCCGCTTCCTTGGCGAGCTTGATCTCGGGTCTGACGCCGATCGCGAGGATCGCGAGGCCGCAGGCGACCGATTCTCCGGTACTCAGTTCCACATAAAGGCGCGCGTCTTTTTCGCGGAACCCTTTTACGGAAGTTCCCAGACGGAGGTCCACGCCATGAAGCGACATCTCCTGATGCAGGGCTGTCACCATTTCCGGGTCCGCGGGCCCCATGACTTGAGCGGTCAGTTCGACCAGGGTGACGGCCATTTTTCTTTCGCGAAGGGCCTCCGCCATTTCGAGGCCGATATAGCCGCCGCCTATGATGACCGCGCGTTCCGGCCGCTCGCTTTCGAGGGTCTTTATGATGCGGTCCATGTCATTCATGTTGCGAAGGGTCAGGACCTTGCTGGAATCGATGCCGGGCAGGGTGGGGCGAACGGGTTCCGCGCCGGGGCTCAGGATCAAAAAATCGTAGGATTCTTTGCGCTGGGTTCCGGTGGTGAGCTCGTGGGTCAGGAGCTGTTTCTGCGCGCGGTCGATCTTAAGGACCTCCGTGCGGGTGCGGACATCGATATTGAGGGTCTTGCGCATCGCCTCAGGGCTTTGAACCAGAAGCCGGTCACGGTCTGAGATGGTGCCGCCGATATGATAAGGAAGGCCGCAGTTTGCAAAGGAGATATATTCTCCCCGTTCAAAAAGAATGATCTCGGCTTCTTCCGAAAGGCGCCGTGCCCGTGCCGCGGCCGAAGCGCCCCCGGCAACTCCTCCCACAATAAGAATGCGCATTTTCAATTCTCCTTTGAGCAGCTTTTCTTGATACAGTTCAGGACATCCAGGACTTTGGTGTTCGCGAGGGAATAATAGCGGAAGTTGCAATCGGTTTTGGAGGCGACCACCCCGGCGTTTTTTAAAAGCGCCAAATGTTTTGAGATCACGGCCTGCGGAAGCCGGAGCCTCTCCGCGAGCTCTCCGACCGATCGTTCGCGGGAACGAAGTTCCTCAACGAGGCTCAAACGGTCCGGATGCGCAAGGGCACGCAAGGTTTTTGCCGCCCGGGAAAGGATCTTGGGGTCGATGGGGTTTTTAGCCATTAATCAATATACCAAAATCGGAATATACAAGTCAAGGGATATTCCGAGGGGATAAGATTTTTTATTGACAGGGATCTGTTAATGGCTATTATGCACACATGTGCATAATTAATCCTGGAGAATGGTATGCGTCCTAAAAAGATCAGGCGGGTTGGCTGCAAACCGGGTGACCGGTGTTTCCGTCCGGTGCATGTACCGCGCAAAGACATCGTTGTGACGACCTTGACGCTCGATGAGCTCGAGGCCCTGCATCTTTGCGATGGAATTCGTCTTGAACAGGACGAAGCTTCAAAAAAAATGAAAGTGCATCGCTCAACAGTCTCGCGCATTCTCACCGCGGCCCGCAAAAAGGTCGCGAACGCCCTCGTTCATCACCACGGCATCAAGATCGAAGGCGGATGTTGCCGTCAGGTTTCGAAAAAGGAGAGATCATGAACGAGTGGAAAAAAGTTCTTTATGTCTTAGCGGGATTTTTGGCGTGTTTTTATCTCCCGGTTGAAAACCTCCGCTTTACGAACGCGATCTTCGAGGCCCTTGCCCTTGTCAAATGGTATGCCCGCGAGCATGTGATCCTCTGCCTTGTTCCGGCATTTTTTATCGCGGGAGCTATTTCTGTGTTCGTCAGCCAGGCATCGGTCATGAAATATTTCGGAGCGAAAGCCAATAAATTCCTCTCCTACAGCGTTGCTTCGGTTTCGGGGACGATTTTAGCTGTTTGCTCCTGTACTGTGCTGCCGCTTTTTTCGGGGATCTATAAAAGGGGGTCTGGACTTGGGCCCGCGATCGCTTTTCTTTACTCGGGGCCTGCCATCAATGTTCTCGCCATCATCCTGACGGCCCGAATCCTTGGATGGGAGCTTGGCCTTGCAAGAGCGATCGGAGCGGTGGTTTTTAGCGTTGTGATCGGACTTCTGATGCATTTGATCTTCCTCAAAGAGGAACGAGCACGCCACGCAGATGGTAATTTTAATGTGGGGGAAGTGAAAGAAACCCGGCCGTTAGGTAAAACGATCCTGTATTTTGGTTCGATGATCGCATTTCTCGTTTTCGCGAACTGGGGTAGGCCCCTTGAAGGTGATCATGGAGCTTGGGCCTTGATCTATCAATATAAATGGTGGATCTCCGGGATCTCGCTCGCCGCGCTTGCGGTCATGGTCCTCAAATGGTTCCAGAGAGAAGAACTGAAAGAATGGACCTCGGCCTCATGGACCTTTGCGCTTCAGATCCTGCCGCTTCTTTTGGGCGGAGTTCTGATCTCCGGATTCCTGCTGGGCCGTGTAGGTCATGAAGGGATCATTCCCTCGAAATATGTGGCGGCCCTGGTGGGAGGGAACTCTTTGGGAGCCAATTTCTTTTCGTCCATTGTGGCGGCATTCATGTATTTCGCGACTTTGACCGAAGTGCCGATCCTCCAGGGATTGATCGGTTCGGGGATGGGCAAAGGCCCCGCACTGGCGCTTCTTCTTGCGGGGCCGGCGCTCAGCCTTCCAAGCATGCTTGTGATTCGTAGCGTGATTGGAACAAAAAAAACCGCTGTTTATGTCTGCCTGGTCGTGGTGATGGCCACGGCAAGCGGCATGATGTTCGGTGCGATTGTTAAGTAATGTTCAAGAGGTCTAAAAGAATTTTGGAAAATGCGCTTATGAAAAAAATATTTGTTTACGGATTGTTGGTTCTGGTGCTGGCCGGCGCTTTTTTTATCGCGCCGTGGGGGAGACTATCCGTTGATAAAGTTGATTCTCAATGGACCGTCAAGGAGTTAGCCAGCTCTCTCGATTTAAAACCCGGCGCGATCAAGGATCAGATCTCTAACGATTTTAATATCAAGCGGGAAATTTACGGCAGTATGCGGCTCAGTGAAATGGGGTTGTCACAAAAAGACATGCAGCAGTTTTCTCGCCGCGTTCAGGGTGAAAATTCTCCGTGGATCTTTATTTTTAAGATCGCGATATGGGTTTTGATCCTAGTCCTTGCGTTTCGCTTTATCCTGACGCTGAGAAATCGAGAGCATATTCACAAGATCCGGGCAATGGTTCTTGCGGTTGTTTTCCTGACATTCGGATTTCTTTGGGCGGCTTCTCCCAATCCGATGGAGTCCGTTGTCCAAATCGTCAAATCCTTGGCCGGTCTTCAGCCTAAATATCACTTTGCGTTAGGCGTCTTTTTGATCTTCGCGGTTCTTTC
>CAZGCC010000084.1:0-6657 GCA_964524195.1 uncultured bacterium
AAGGAAGCGAAACCCAATATCCTAGTCACGTCGCATAATATGTGTTATGTAAAGTAGAGCCAATCCGACAGGAAAGGCTTGGGAGTTTATGCAAGTATCAAGAATTTCAAAAAATCCGATCAAGAAATTTCGTCCTGTGTCGTGTGGCCTCGATGGTAATCATCAAATGATCTGCATTTGTGAGGGGATGTTCTGGACAATAACAATCAAGGCAGAAGATCGCCACTTAATACCAGTCAACAACCCTCATTTTCGTCTAATCCTTCGGCCTAATTTCAAGCTTGAAGGGTATCTGTTTGGCGTTATCAAGTCGGCTTGGGTAATCAATTATATTGATATTGTCCTGCCTTCTCAAGTCCACCATGTAAAAACGGAATATGTTAGTCGTTTTCACTAAACAAGAAAAGAGGCATAACATGGGTGTTATTTATCCAAAACCTTTGGCTTGTCCGTTGTGCGGTGAAGAAAGAAAAACCCGCGGCGGTATGTTTTGGCATTGTAAGCTTGACCACGATTTGAATGATGAGGAAGCTTTCGAAACTGCTGGCCAAGCTGAAATGGTGGAGGTTTACCCTAAATGAAGTTTCGCCAATTGCTAGGTTTAGGGGCTTGGGTTTGTCCTCATTGCGGGGATTATTCTTCGCATGGCTTTTATTTCCGCTTGCATCTGGTGTCCTCTCATGGCCTGTCTGCCTTTCGTGCTTGTCGTTCTATGGTTTCTATGTGTCGGGTGTTGCCTGTCTACAGGGAGCGTCTGGCGGTGGTTGCTGTTCCTTTCGTTCGCAAGTCGGCTTTGGTGCAATCCGATTTGTTTGATAATAAAACCGCACTAGTCTAGGAGAATAAAGAAATGGTTACGTTTAAAGCAAAAGTTCAGATCGTGGGCAAATTGTCAGATGAAGTTATCCAGTGGAAGGCCACTGTTAAGGCTGACGGCTCGAAGCGTGAAGCTGGGGAAATGCGTAAAGTTTTCTGTACTGGCATCCTCGATGGCGAAATCGCTGTGCTTCGTTTCGATATGAGAAAGCATAAAGAGCTTCCTGCCGTGGTTGCTGGTGAATCTGTTACCGTCTGTTTCAATACGGTTTCAATCGAGAATGACATCACCCAAATTAATGTTCTCGCTGTTGAAAAGAAATAGCACCAGCAAAGACAGGGGGACGGAGTCCCCCTGTCTGCTCGGTGCTTAACCTTGTAATATCTCAAACAATTGTGCAAAAGGTCTAACATGATTAAAGCCGTAATTGAATTAGAAATTTCCTCTAACGGTTGTACTCTGACCGCTTCGCAAGCTGGTATACCTCTTTGCGAGTGGTCGGGCGATATTTCGCAAATCGGTATCGGCTTCCTCGAATTGGTCACTCTTTTAGAGGAAACGAATTGAGCACTTTTAAAAGCAAGTTAGCATTGCAACAAAATATTGAGCTTCTCGGGGAGTCGGGGAGTCTCAAGTTTTGGACCTTTACTCTGCCGTATGAATATCACCCATATAAAGCTGGCCAAATGTGGGGCGATTTGTGTAGGGAGCTAAAACGCTCGCTTGGCTTTTCTGGTGTTCGTGTTTTCGAATTGCATCCTAATGGTCATGGATTACATGTCCACGCTGTCACGACTGATTTAATCCGAGTTGAGAAGGTGCGTAAAATTTGCAAGGCTTACGGCTGGGGGCGTGTCCATGTTAAAAAAATCAACGGTGAACAGGCAAAAAATTATCTTGCGAAGTATCTCACCAAACAGCGCAAAGCGTGGCATGGTGCAAAACTGGCAGGTGTTCGATGGTGGGGTGTGTTTGGAAAGATCGAAAAGCGTGTGCGTGTTGTTGATATTGAATGCGTTTCTGTTCAGTCGGCCATGTGGAAAGAAATTCCCGATTGGGTTGTTTGCTCGGTCATGTCTTGCGGTTATCCGGTCAAGGGGGATAAAAAGTCGAATTGTCGTTTCAACATGGCGAAAATGAAACTCGTCTATCGTGCCTATATTGACGAGTCGTTTAATACTGAATTTTTCGATTTCCAACTGTGTAGGCGTGGGGCTGTGTTTGTCACTCAACCTTCGGGGGTGCTATGTTCAAACCTTTAATTGATCTCTTGCCGTGGCAGGGTCTTTTGTTCCCTCTGGCGGTGTTGTTTCTGGTCTGGCTGGGCTTCAAGTTCTTTGACTCTCTCGTTTGCGTGATTCGGGCAATCTTCAAGCGTGGGCGTGGGCGGTTGCGTTTGGCTTTTCTTGTGCTGGGGTTGTCGGCTGGTGTTTCTTTTGGTCAAGTGGAGAGCTGTACTCTTTACGGCACAATTAACCAGAGCGCTTTTGAAACTGATGGTGTGCGCGTTTGTTTCTCGGGACATTACTTTTGTAATCTTTGCGGTTATCTCGATAACTATATCGCAAAAGATCATAAAGCCCATCTTGTTACATATTGTTTTGGGTGTTCGTGTTCTCATGGTTCGTGGGAAGGAACTAATTGGTTGGATTGTGCGAGTTGTTCGGGGCTGTGGAGTCCTGACGAAGGGGGTCAAGTGAGTGATGAGAATTTGGTGCTTTGGGGTTTCGGGTCTGCTGTTGCGGTCTTTGGGGCGTTGTTTACTTTTCGCATTGTTTACAAGTCCATTTTTAGGGGCTTGGATTTGATTGAGCGTGATTAATTTTTTGGCGGTAGGTTCGGGCGTGTGCTCGTGTCCGTTGAAGTAAAAACAAAAAGAAAGGTTTTCAAAAATGAAAACTCTGAAATCTTTTGGTTTGGCCTTGGTTGGTGTTCTCGGTTTGGCTCTTTCGGCTTCGGCTGAAGTTCCTGCTGGGGTTACGTCAATTATCACTGACACCCAAAGCACGATCACCACGATCGTTGCCGCGGTGATCGTGGCGGGTGGCGTGATTTTGGGTGCTATGGTTGGGCTTCGTGCTCTGCCTTGGGCATATCGCAAGATCGTTGCTTTTTTCAAGTAACGGCTTCGGGGGGGGGCGGTTCAATTGGGAGCCGTTCCCCTCTTTTCTCTTTGGGGGTCTTATGAGTATTGAGCATTATTGTTTGGGCTTTATGATGGGGGCTATATGCGCTATTTTTCTTGCGTTGCGCTAGTTCTTTTCTTGTTCTCTTCTTCCGCTTCTGCGGTGACTCTTGTGCATTATTTCAAGCGGTGGTCAGATAACAAGGGGATATTGTATCATTCGGGTACATCTGGGCAAGAAATGCATCAATCTCTTTTTGATCAAATGGAGACCACTGGATATATTAAAGACATTCGGCCATGTGCTTTTTATCCGACGGCTGGGCATGCTGGGGCTAGGAATTTGGGCGTTTGGAATGGTGCGGTTTCCAAGGGTGGGGCGTGGTTTTTAGATCAAGTCCATGATGGTCAATTAGAATGGGGGCAAGCTGGCTATTATCCACCAATCGAGTTTTTGCATGAAGGGGTCATTACTGCTTTTTGTACTGCATGTTCTGGCAATCAAGGCGTTTTTGTGCATGTTTCATGCTCGGTGGTTGTTGGTTCTCCAGCAGATGAGGCTTGGTTGTGGAATGGTAGCAATCTGGAAAATGATTTATTAAAAAATGTAACGTACACCCATGATGAAGCGGGTAATATTGACGGTTATAATTACGAATTGAATGAGGGTAATTTACCTTTTGGGGCTTTTTTTGGTGATGATAATGGGCAAGGTGGTAATGGAACCATTGCAATAAATCCGATAACGGGGCCGGCTTGGAAATGGAATGACGGAGTTTCTCCTCCGATAGATCCTTCTGTCATAAATAATCTTGCTTCGAGTATTGCCAGCATAACGGATTTATTGTCTTTAAATCAAGCGTCTTTGTCGTCTATGCTTGCGAGCGAAAATATGACGGCTGATAGGGTGCTGGCTGTGTCGTCTGCGTTGGATTTGATTTATGATAGACAAAGCCAATTTTATGTTTCTCAAGCGGTTTATAATGATTTGACGGCTTCGCAATTTTCCTCTATGAATTCCAGCCTTTCCGAAATTCATTCGGCGGTTGAAAATATCCCTGCTGTTGGTTCGGGTTCTGGTTCGTCTACAAATTCCACTGCATCAGATGAGGCGGTCTTGGCTGAATTGATTAAAATTGAGGCATTGCTAACAGGTGAAGAGATCATGGAAGAAACCACTGGTGCAAATTCTGCGCTTGTTGCTGGTCATGATAGCATGATTAATGCTTTGGATATTCAAGGCTTGAGGGGCAGGGTTGAAGGTCTTAATGCTTCTGGCTTGTTTCTAAAGGATACGGTTAATAGCGTTTTCGGTTCTTGGCGTTCTCTTCCTCGAACTGTTCCAGATTGGTCTTTTGATTTTGAATTCCCCTTGGCTGGTAAAACCTTTAAATGGTCGTGGCGGTCTGCTGACTCTATTCCTCCGCATTGGTGGTTATACGTTCAAATTCTTAGAAATGCTGAGGTGATTGGGTTGGCAATTTGGCTTTTATTGTCTGTTTCGAAATTACTTCATCAAACCTTTGGGGGTGCTTCATGATCTCTTTATTAACTGCAATTTGGGGTTGGTTCTGCTGGTTTAAAGATGTGGTTGTCAATCTAGCCGTTGGGCGTGGCTTCCGTTGGTCGTCGGGGTCGTTGGTGTTTTCCATCGTGGTTTCTCTTTATACGTTTATGGCTTGGATGTTGAACACGTTATTTAATGCCATTAATGACCTTTACACTCAAGTCCCGATTGCTGTCGGGGATGTTCAAACCGCTTTGAATGCTTCCAAAGAAGGTATGGCTGGGGCAACTTCTCTCGGGTCAAATTTCCTTGCAATGGTTAATTATATTCTTCCCTTGGATTTCTTGGCTTCTTGCATGTGCATTTATTTCTCCGTGTGGCTGACCTGTTGGATGGTTGGGGTAGCGTTCAAGTTCTTTGACTTCCTCTCTGACGTAAACCCTATTGGCTGATTACTTATAAACAATCTCGGGGGGCATCTTTTGTTTCTTTTTGATTGGGGGGGACAAGAGATAGTTTTTTTTATTAAAAAAATATCCCCCCCCGAAAAAGAAAATCTTAAACAAAGGCTTTCCGATGATTATTACGGTAATAGGGATTCCAGGTTCTGGGAAAAGTTTTTGGGCTGTAAAGACTACGCTTGAATATATCGCTTCGGGTGGTGTTGTTTTCTCTAATATCCGCTTGAAGGGCTCGGAAAAAGTCTCTGACGAGGGAATTTTTCGCTTTGGTCTTTCCAAGGAATCCCCAGCTATTAAGTATTTGAAAAAGTACATGAAATGGGATTATCAGGAAGGGCAATATTCCTTTATTGATCTTGACCAATATGACAGTTCGTTTCTTTCTTTAATTCCGTATGGAACGCAAGGGAAAAGAATTCTTCTTATTCTCGATGAAGTCAATGAATGGTTTGATAGTCTCGACCGTGGCAAGCTGTCCAAGGATGAAAAATATAGGGAGCTGTTCAAGTTCCTTCGTTTGTCTCGGCATTATCATATTGATGTAGTTTTTCTTCTGCAAGATTTCAACACGCTAAACCCTCGGCTTCGTGGTCTTTGTGCAAAGATTATTGAGTCAACGGATATGCAAAAAATGAAAATTGCCGGTTTTCCTATTCCTTTCCCTTTCCCTTGGTTCTTGTGGAAAGAGTATGACAATAAGGGAAAACATGTTTTACGCTCTGAAACGTGGGTAAAAGATCAAAATATTTTTGATTGTTATGATAGTTTTTGCGAGGTCGGTAGCGTTGGGCTTTCGGGTCAACTTGTAAAAACTGATTTTGTGAATGAACAAAAAAAGGGGGGTAAAAAGAAAATGAGTTTCTTCGAAAAATCGTTTCTCTATCTGTGTATTGTCGGGCTCGGGGTGTTCCTCTGGCGTATAAGTGGCAATTTCGAAAAGTTGCATTCTGAATTGCTTGAAGTCAAAAAGACCGCTTCGGCTTCTTCTTCTGTTTCTGCTTCCAATTCTGTCCAGCGGAGCAAAATCGAAAATTCGGGGTCTAGGGCTTCGTCTGTTGCGTTGCCTGTTGTTCCTGCCGTTGAATACATGTATTCGCAAAACTTCCAATATGCGAGAATGTGGAGCGGTAGGGAAGTGCTTACCATTAATGGTATAGATTTGCAAGTGGGCATGTCTTATGAGTGGGGGCGCTTACAGTCCTTTTCTGAAAATATGGCTTTGTTTTATAAAGAGGATGGGAGAAAAGTCTATATTTACGCTTGCAAAAATGAGATCGTTAAAAAAAATGGTTTCGTTCCTTCCTCGGGTGTGGTAAATTGATGGCATGAAAAATTATTTCTGCTCTGCTTGTGGGCAAGGGTTTTCCATCCCAGCAGGTAATTATAATCGGGTGCTTTGTCCGTTCTGTGATTCAGATAAGACCGCTAAAGTAGAGGAAGTCAAAAAGGTTCGGCATCCTCTTTTTTGGCCTGTGTGGATTATTGCTTATTGTAATCTGTTCTTTCTGGTCGTTGTGGTCTGTCATGTTGTTTTTGTTCTCTTGTTCTGGGGGGCGGTGGTTTCTGCCTTTTCGGGTCTCGGAAAATAGTTGAAAAAAAATGACATTTCTGTCTTGACAAGCATTATATGTGTTATGTAAAGTAGCTTATGTAACTCCTCCAAAACGGGTTACATTGAGCTCAAATTACATCCGGATGTTCATTTCAGCTATTTTAGCTAAAATTTTGACCTCTTCCTCATGATACA
>CAZGCC010000085.1:0-5834 GCA_964524195.1 uncultured bacterium
GCGCGAGAGCCAGGTAACTTACCGCCTGGGCGAGGATGATGCGCGCCTCCGGCATGCCGACAAATTCCACGGCCGTAAAGGCGCTTGTGGCAAGGATCAGAGCCTGAGGGTCCGCATTCCCGATATCTTCGCTGGCAAAAATCACAAGGCGCCGCACGATGAACCGCGGGTCTTCCCCCGCGTAAAGCATCTTGGCGAGCCAATAGATCGCGGCGTTTGCATCCGAGCCGCGCAAGCTCTTAATGAAGGCGCTGATGGTATCGTAATGCATGTCCTCATCCCAGTCATAGTGCACGATCTTTTTTTGGCACGATTCTTCGGCAACCGCAGCCGTGAAATGAATGACGCCTTTTCCGTCCGGAGGCGTTGTCATCGCCCCCACTTCAAGGGCATTCAAGGCGCGGCGCGCATCACCCGAGGATTGCTTCGCAATATGGTCAAGCGCCGCCGGATCGATCTGGATCTTGAGACCCCCCAGGCCGCGCTCTTTATCCGCGAGCGCCCGTTTCATGATGCGCAGAAGATCCGGCTCTTCATGCGGCTTCAGCTCGCAGACGATCGACCGGGAGAGAAGCGGGCCGCGAATGGCGAATGAAGGGTTTTGCGTCGTCGCGCCGATCAGGATGATGACCCCCGATTCCACATCCGGCATCAGGATATCCTGCTGGGCCTTGTTAAAACGGTGGATCTCATCGATAAAAAGAACGGTTTTGCGTTTGGAATGACGGAGAAGCTTGCGGGCCTCGTCCTGGATCTTGCGCATCTCGGCGACATTGGAGAGGACGGCATTGATCTGGACATAACGGGCCGCGGTCATGCGGGCGATCACAAGTGCAAGCGTCGTCTTTCCGGTTCCTGGAGGGCCGTAAAGGATCAGGGAGCTCAGGCGGTCGGACTCCAGCGTCCTTCGAAGAAGTTTCCCCGGACCCAGCAAATGCTCCTGTCCGGTGATCTCATCAAGCGTGGCGGGCCGCATCCGCACCGCAAGCGGCGCGTCCGGTGGAACCTGAAGGGAATTTTCGACTTCAGATTGATTGAAGAGTTCGTCGCCCGGCGCCATTCCTAACTCTGGAACGATGCCTGGTATTTCTGAACGAGCGTCTGGGCGATCTTGTCGTGGATCTTCTGGATCTCGTCAGAAACGAGTGTGCGCTCCGCAGACTGATAGATAATGCGAAAAGCAAGATTCTTGCAGCCTTGGGGAACGCGTTTGCCGCGAAAAAGGTCAAAAAGCGAGACTTCACGAATCAGTCCCTGTCCCAAACCTCGTATCTCGCCCATCAGATCCCCGCTTTTCACGGACTCTTTGACCACAAGCGACAGGTCTCTCTCGATCGCGGGATATTTGGGCCATTCTTTGAAAACACGGACGCCCTGGGCCTGCCCGGCAAGCTTCTCAAGCGAGATCTCCGCGTAAAAAACAGGTTCTTTCAACCCCCACTTCTTCAGAAGCGCCGGGGAAACTTCTCCCATGGAAGCGACAGGCGTTTGCCATAGCCTGAGCTCCTCGGCCACTCCGGCCGCAAAACAACTCTTATCCGATCTCGCGACACACCACTCGAAGCATCCCGCGGTCCTGAGCACCGATTCGACTCCGCCCTTCAAGTCATAAAAAGTCACGGGACGCGCCGCATCTAGCCAAGACTGCTCCGCTTTTTTACCGTAAAGCGCGATCGCACAGATCCGCTCTTCAAGAGGATGCTTATGCGCATCGGGGGCTGAATAAATATTTGCGATCTCAAAAACCCCGACGGAATCCGCGCCGGCCGCATTCACATTTTTCTGGATCACGGTCAGAAGACTTGTTACCAGGGTCGGCCGCATCCAGTGAAGACCGTGCTGAAGCGGGTTCACGATCTGGACAGCATGCTTGAGATCCTTTTCCGGATCGAGGCCTTCGTCCGAGACCAGGCTGAAGGTCACCGTTTCGGAAAGTCCCGCGCCGCTCAAGCGGTCGCGCACTTTGTTTTCAAGGGATAACCGCGGCGACTCCCCGACCGTGATCGGCTCCCGCACCGGCAAGGTTTCCGGGATGTTTTCATAACCATAGATCCGGGCGATCTCTTCGACCAGATCCACCGGCCGCGTCAGATCCGCGCGAAAAGAAGGTATCCCGACTTTCCAGATCCCCTGATCGCTTTTGGCAGGCGCCGCGTCAGCGCTGCCGCCCGAGCACTGCTTCACATCAAGCCCGAGCCGTCCCAAGATCAGCGCGATCTGGCTTGGCTTGATCTCAACGCCTAGAACCTGCTTCACGAAGGCGCTTTTCAGCTGAACTGTTTTAACCTCGAGTTGGGGCATATTTCTGGATGAGGGCCAACGCGCGGCTCCGACCGATGTCCACGGCTTCCGGGTCCACGCGCCGTTCAAAGCGATAGGAAGAATCCGATGAGATCTGATGTTGCCGCGAGGTTTTTCGTACACGCCCGGGATCAAAGAATGCCGATTCCAGGAACACATTGCGGGTCTTTTCGTTGATCTCGGAATCCTTGCCGCCCATCACACCGGCAAGAGCCACGGCCCGTTCGCTATCCGCGATCACAAGATCGTCAGGCTTCAAAGCGATCTCAGCGCCGTTGATCACGGTGAATTTTTCGTTCTGCTTGGGCTTACGAACAAGGATCTCTTTCCCACGGATCAGATCCGCATCGAAAGCATGGAGGGGCTGACCTACCTCGAGAAGCACGAAGTTCGTAATATCCACGATCAAATTAATGCTGCGGATCCCGCAGGCCAGAAGCCGGTTCACCATGAATTCCGGCGTCTTGGTCTCGGTGATCCCCTCGATCAGCACGCCCGTGTAGTAGGGACAGCCGGCCGCATCCTTGATCTGGATCTTCCATCCCGGAGGAGGCATCCGTCCCGTCTCGGGATCGACCCCGGGATTCTTCAGCGAAAGATTTTCAACCGCCGCGATCTCTCGCGCCACGCCCCAGTGGGAAAGCCAGTCAGGACGGTTCGAGGTGATCTCGATCTCAAAAAGCGTGTCGCTCGGGGTCTTCAAGGTCTCACATTTCTTGACCTCAAGACCTGCCAGCGTCAGACGGTCCGCGATCCGCGAAAGCGGCGGCGCGAGCGTCACGAAATCCTTAAGCCAGTTCGTGCTGATCTTCATGGAAATTGCCTCAGAAATCTAAGATCGTTCTCATAAAAATGACGGATATCGGTTACGCCGTGCAAAAGCATCGCGATCCGCTCCACACCAAGCCCGAAGGCAAGCCCCCGGACGATGCTCGCGTCATAGCCAACCTCCTCAAAAACATTCGGGTCCACACTACCGGCCCCCAGGATCTCCAGCCATCCCTTTCCCCATTGGATATCCACTTCCACGCTCGGCTCGGTGAAGGGAAAAAAATGCGGGCGGAAACGGAGCTTGGTCTGAGACCCAAAAAGTTCGCGCAAAAAAAGGTGCAGGATCCCTTTCAAGTCGCTGAAGGTGACGCGATCATCGACCATCAATCCTTCGATCTGATGAAACATGAACGAATGACTCGCGTCCACGGTATCGGGACGGTACACGCGCCCCGGCGCGATGACCTTTAAAGGAGGCTTTCGTTCTTTCATCACGCGGATCTGGACTGGCGAAGTCTGGGAGCGGAGAAGCTGCCCGCGCATCGTATAAAAGGTATCGAAGGCGTCCCGCGAGGGGTGGTCGAGTGGAATATTCAATGCGGTAAAATTATTGAACTCGGTTTCGATCTCGGGCCCTTCGACCGTCTCAAAGCCCATGCGATTAAAGATCCCGGAGATCTTCCGGATCGTTTGTTGAAGAAGATGAATACTCCCCTGGGGCAACCGGATCCCTGGAAGGGTTTCATCGAAGAGCGCATCCGAGGGCCCTTGGGGCATGGACTTACGGCGGAATTCCTCAACCGCGGCTTCAAGGGACTGCTTGACGCGATTAAGCTCCGCGCCGATCTCTTTTTTCTGATCAGCCGGAACCGCGCCCAAGGACTTGAAAAGTTCTGTCAGCTTCCCCTTTTTCCCCAGATACGCGACCCGGAAAGCTTCGGCCGCGTCCGCGGAATCGATCCGGACAAGATCCGACTGGGCTTCTTTTTCAACGCGGAGGATCTGATCTTTCATGAGGCATGCACCCCAATAACCCGCCCCGCTTCACAAGTGCGTTCGATCACACTTAAGAAGCGGGGCCGGTCGTCGTTAGGATTTCTTGACGAGTTTGACGATCTCTTGGAAGGTCTTCTCATCGCGCGCGGCGATCTCGGCGAGCGACTTGCGGTTCAAACGGATCTTGGCCTTGTTCAGAGCATCGATAAACCGGGAATAGGACATCCCGCTGGCCCGGCAAGCCGCGTTGATGCGGGCATTCCAGAGCACGCGGAAATGGCGCTTGCGCTGTTTGCGATCCCGGGTCGCAAAAGCCATCGCGCGGGCGACGGTTTCCTTCGCGGTGCGAAGGAGCGTTCCGCGGCCGCCGACGAACCCCTTGGCGCGCTTGAAGATCTTTTTCTTCCGTTTACGGGATGCTACGGTATTAGTAACCCTCGGCATAATTGCTTCCTTTTCTTTTGTCTTCTAAATGTTACGGGTTTAACGATCGTACGGCATGAGTGCCTTGAGGGCGCTCACATGCATCTTTTCGACGGAAAGCTTCCGGCGAAGCTGCCGCTTTTTCTTCGGGCTTCGGTCGGTCATCATATGACGGCGGAGAGGCTTGTTTCCAAGCACTTTCCCCTTCTTGGTGACACGGAAGCGTTTTTTGACGGACTTGTTCGTTTTCATTTTCGGCATTTTCGTTTCCTTATGCTGTCTTCGGCGGCAAAGCGCTGGGGCTTGCCGGATTCGTTGATGAAGCGGGTGCTGCTGCCACGGTTTCTTTTTTCTTTGCGGGCGCGCCGCGGGTCAAATAAAGGATCATGGCCTTCCCTTCCAACCCGTCATTTCGTTCTACCATTGCCACATCCGAAAGATCTTCCACAAAACGGGCTACCAATTGCCGCCCCTTGTCCACATACACGATCTCGCGACCCCGGAAGAATACGACCAGCTTGACCTTGTCCCCGCGCTCGATAAAACGGCGCGCATTGCGGAGCTTGGTCTGGTAATCGTGTTCGTCGATCTTCGTGGTCATCTTGACTTCTTTGATATCGATCGTCTTTTGCTTCTTGCGGGATTCTTTTTCCTTCTTGTCGAGCGTATAAAGATATTTCCCGAGGTCCATGATCCGGCATACCGGAGGCGTGGTGGTTCCCGCAACCTCGACCAGATCCAAACCGGCGTCCTGAGCGCGCTGCATCCCTTCCTGCGGTGTGACGATCCCGAACTGTTCTCCCGCGGCTCCGATCAAACGGATCTGAGCTGCGCGAATACGCTCATTGGCCCGAACTTTTTGTGGACTGAGTGACAATGCGCCTCCTTGTGGTTGAGAACTACTTTTTTTGTGCGACTTCCTGTTTGAGCCGATCAATCATCGTGTCCACCGCTTGAGGCCCCAGATCCTGGCGCCCGCGCATCCGGACCGCGACTTGTCCCGATTCCATTTCTTTGTCCCCCACGACGAACACATAAGGGACTTTCATCATCTCCGCTTCGCGGATCTTGTAACCGATCTTCTCGGTCCTGAGATCCGATTCGACGCGAAACCCTTCTTTTTGAAGCCGTTCGACCAACGCCTTCGCGACCGCATTATGCCGTTCGGCGATCGTAAGCACCCGGACCTGCACCGGCGAAAGCCAGAGCGGGAACGCGCCCGCGTAATGCTCGATCAAAATGCCGATGAACCGTTCCAGGCTTCCCAGGATCGCGCGGTGAAGCATGATCACGCGATGGTCGCGGCCATCCTCACCCGTATAATTCATATCGAACCGTTCCGG
>CAZGCC010000085.1:5844-6526 GCA_964524195.1 uncultured bacterium
ACTGGAGCGTCCGCCCGATCGCGTCCTTCAAATGAAAATCGATCTTGGGTCCGTAAAAAGCTCCGTCGCCCTCGTTGACCTTAAAGGGCATCTTGAGCTCCTCAAGAGCGTTCCGGAGTCCCGTGGTCGCGATCTGCCACTGCTCATCCGTCCCGGTCGACTTGGGAGGCCGGGTTGAAAGCTCCACATGATAATCAAAATCAAAGGTTTTGTATACCTCATCTGTGAAGTGAATAGCCTCCATGACGCTTGCCTGAAGAGCTTCGGGCGTCGTAAAAATATGGGCATCGTCCTGCGTAAATCCCCGCACGCGGAAAAGACCGGCCAGCACGCCGGATCGTTCATAACGGTGGACCTTGCCGAATTCCGCGACCTTGAGCGGCAGTTCGCGATACGAATGCTTTTCTTCCTTGTACATCAGCATCCCGCCCGGACAATTCATGGGCTTCAGCGCGTAAACTTCTTCTTCCCGTTCGAGGAAAAACATATTTTCGCGATAATTGTCCCAATGTCCCGAGGTACGCCAAAGCTTGTCCCGGAGGATCGTCGGGGTCTCGATCTCGACATAACCGTATGAAGCGAGTTTTTCGCGCATAAAGGCTATCAAAAGATTTTTAAGGATCAATCCTTTGGGTTTCCAGAACGGCAATCCCGGCCCTTCCTCATGAAAACTGAAAAGCCC
>CAZGCC010000086.1:0-4915 GCA_964524195.1 uncultured bacterium
TTTTTGGCTGCGGCATTGATCTTCGGATGGCCTAAAAGATCGAGATAAGAGTAAGATGAGAATTGAAGAAGCGGCTTACCCTGGACCGTGACGCGGACTCCTTCCACCGCATCCGAACAATGCATGTAGGGGTAGAGGTCGTGTTTTTTCGCCTGCTGGATCCGGTCGTTAAACTGCTCGATCCGCTCCGCAAAAGTACTTTTCGGGGATTGGGATGAGTCGCTCATGGCTTCGAATTTCCGGTTCGATGGAAAAAAAGCTGGGGCGGTCGACGGGAATTGAACCCGCGACCCCAAGATCCACAATCTTGTGCTCTAACCAACTGAGCTACGACCGCCATGTTTTATACGAATAAAATTTGAAGGAAACAGGAGGGCATTATAACGAAAATAGTGTTTTAGGGAAGAAAGAAAGAGCTATAGAATAAACCCTAGGTTGCAACGGTTTCTTTACCGGTCTCAACGAGGAGGTTTTATGAGGGAGTTTTTTATTGGTTTGCTTGTGATCGTCGCCGTTCTTTTGCTTGCGGGTCTTGGGGTGCTGCTTTTTCCGCTCCTCTTGGTGCTGGGGCTCGCGCTGCGCGTTCTGATCCTGATCTTGATTGGACTTTTTGCGGTATGGCTTGTCGGGAAGCTGACGCTGATGCTGATCGAGGCTTTCAGAAAGAAAGAAGAAAAGCCTAGCTAAAAAAGTTTTAGCTTCATCAGCTTTCTTGCTTTCACGCTTCAAAAGGTCTAGGATAATGCCGTAGTTAAGAGTGCCAGAAGTTAGGCGGTTTCGTTGGGTTGCATCCTTAAGTAGGTTGGGACGGCAAACAGGAGGTGCCCCGTGACAGAGCCCCAGAGGCATAAGTTGGTCGCCAGCACGACCTTGGTGGTGACCCTATGCTTGATCCTTTATTTCATCGTGTTTGGGTTCCATGCGCTTGATCCGAAAGCTGCGGTCCTCGCAGTTGGTTTTTTTATCATGGCTGCCAAGATCTCCACGGTCAAACACAAACACAATCCGATGATTTGAAG
Source organism: uncultured bacterium (assembly GCA_964524195.1). GTDB lineage: Bacteria > Omnitrophota > Omnitrophia > Omnitrophales > Aquincolibacteriaceae > Aquincolibacterium. Next base: position 1,020 of record CAZGCC010000086.1, read on the forward strand.
CTTTAGCGCGTTATGCATGCGGGCGGTGAGAATGCTTTCTGCCGCCGCATGTTTTTCTTTACGCATACAGCGCTTTTGCGATTGTAAAACCCCACCTCATTCAGTACACTACTCGTCTTATGAAAGAAGAAATTGCCGCACTTAAAGACCGCCTTACGGATCTCACGGAAAAACTCCAAGAGATAAGGGGGTATCTTTGACCTGGAGGGCCGGGAGAAGGAAGTAATTGCGATCAACGAAAAGATGGTCCGTTCCGATTTCTGGGATCGCCAGCAGGAAGCGCAACAAATCGTTGAGCGGCTCAAAGCCCTCAAGAAGCTCATTGATCCCTGGCATAAGGCTCATCAGACTTCAAATGACCTTCGGGAACTTCTCGGGATGGTGGATGAGAACCAAGAAGAGTCCCTCAGGGAGCTCCAGCAGGAAGTCGGAAAGCTCGCCCGCGAAGTAGAACTTCTTGAATTCCAAAGGCTTTTATCGGGTCCTTTTGATCCCAATAATGCGATCGTAAGCATCAATGCCGGGGCTGGGGGCACCGAGGCTTGCGATTGGGCCCAGATGCTTTATCGCATGTATACCCGTTGGGCAGAACAGCATGATTATGCGGTGCAAATGGTCGATCTGATGCAGGGGGAAGAAGCCGGAATCAAGAGCGCTACTTTTATCGTGCAAGGCGCTTATGCTTATGGTTATTTGAAGGCTGAATCCGGAGTTCATCGGCTCGTACGCATCTCGCCTTTTGATGCAAACAAACGCCGTCATACTTCGTTTGCATCCATGGATGTGATCGCAGAGGTGGATGATATCCCTGAGATCGAAATCCGTGATGAGGATATCCGGGTGGACGCTTTCCGGGCGGGTGGGGCGGGAGGCCAACATGTTAATAAAACCTCGAGCGCGATCCGTATCACGCATCTTGCGACCGGGATCGTGACGCAGTGCCAGAACGAACGGTCTCAGGTTCAGAACAAGCAAGTCGCCATGAAGGTCTTGAAGGCGCGTCTTTACGAAAGACTGCTTCAGGAAAAAGAAGCGGCCATGGCCGCGCAGTACGGCCCCAAAAAAAAGATCGAGTGGGGTTCTCAGATCCGTTCTTATGTTTTTCATCCTTACACGATGGTCAAGGACCACCGCACGGACTTCGAAACTTCGAACGGGGATGCGGTGATGGACGGCAAGCTGGATGAATTCATCGAAGCTTATCTGAAGCAAAATGCGACGAAAAACCAATAAATCCGACGGATAAGGAAATATGCTGAACTTCATTTTAAAGAAGATCTTCGGGACGCAGAACACCCGTACGCTCAAGTTGCTGTGGCCGATCGTGGCGCAAGTGAACGCGTTTGAGCCCGCCATCCAAAAACTTTCGGACGGAGAGCTACGCGCCAAAACGGACGAGTTCAGGAAACGGCTGGCCGGAGGTCAAACGCTCGACGATATTTTGCCCGAGGTCTTTGCGGTGGTGCGCGAAGCCTCGAAACGCACGACCAAGATGCGGCATTTTGATACCCAGATCCTGGGCGGTCTTGTGTTGCACAAGGGGAAGATCGCCGAGATGTCTACCGGCGAAGGAAAAACGCTTGTTGCCACACTCCCGATCTATTTGAATGCCTTAGAGGGAAAAGGTGTTCATCTTGTGACCGTGAACGATTATCTGGCCCGTCGTGACCGGAACTGGATGGGGCCGATCTATGAATTTCTCGGGATGAGGGTTGGCGTGATCCAGCATGACATCCCGCAGGATGAACGGCAAAACGCTTACAATGCCGACATCACTTACGGCACCAACAACGAGTTTGGCTTTGATTACCTTCGTGACAACATGGTGACAAGTCTTGAGATGCGGGTCCAGCGGCCGCTCCATTACGCGATCGTCGACGAAGTGGATTCGATCCTGATCGATGAAGCCCGGACGCCGCTTATCATTTCCGGTCCTGCCGAAGATTCGACGGATAAATATTATAAAGCCCAACGGGCGGCGCTATCACTTACGGGGCACCGCATCCTTAAAGAGGAAGTGGATCCCGACTGGAAGGCTAAACTTGAAGAGATCAAGAAGGAATGTGATTACATCGCCGACGAGAAGGCCAAAACGATCCGCATGACCGAGCAGGGCGAAACCAAGGCCGCGAAGCTCATGGGTGTCGGGAACATGCACGATTCGGATACGGTCGCCGAACGGCATCACATCATGACGGCTTTGCGCGCGAAAGAGTTTTTTGAGCGGGATGTCGATTATGTCGTCAAGGATGATGAGATCCTGATCGTCGACGAATTCACGGGCCGCCTGATGCCGGGCCGCCGTTTTTCGGACGGGTTGCACCAGGCTCTTGAGGCCAAAGAAAGCGTCGAGATCCGACGGGAGAATCAAACGCTCGCGACCGTGACCTTCCAGAATTATTTCCGTATGTATAAAAAACTCGGCGGCATGACTGGTACAGCCGCGACCGAGGCTGTGGAATTCGACAAGATCTATAAACTGGATGTTGTCGTGATCCCGCCCAACCGCCCTTGTGTCCGCATCGATTCCGCGGACTGCGTTTACCGGACCGAAAAAGAAAAGTTCGACGCGGTGGTGCGAGAGGTTGTGGAAGAGCATAAAAAGGGAAGACCGGTCCTTGTCGGGACGATCTCGATCGAAAAGTCCGAACGACTGAGTCGCATGCTCCAGAAGATCAATCTTCCGCATGTCGTGCTGAACGCCAAGTATCATGAGAAGGAAGCCGAGATCGTGGCCCAGGCCGGACAACCGGCGGTGGTGACGATCGCGACGAACATGGCGGGCCGTGGCACCGACATTGTTCTTGGCCCCGGGGTTGCGGACAAGGGAGGACTTGCCGTGATTGGTACTCAGCGGCATGAGGCGCGACGCATCGATAACCAGCTTCGGGGTCGTTGCGGCCGTCAGGGCGATCCGGGATCCTCGAAATTCTATATCTCACTTGAAGACGAATTAATGCGGCTTTTCGGATCCGATCGCATCGGGGCCATGATGCAGCGGCTCGGGATGCAAGAAGGCGATGAGATCCAGCACCCGCTTGTGAGTCGGGCGATGGAGACCGCGCAGAAACGCGTCGAGGCGCACAATTTTGAGATCCGTAAACATCTTCTGGAATATGACGATGTGATGAACCGGCAGCGCGAACTGATCTATGGAGAGCGCGATCTGGTGCTAAAAGGTTCCCCGGAGGAACTGAAAAAACATGTGCTGGATATGGTCGAGAATGTGCTTGAGCACCTGGTCCTTACCTATATCAATCCGGATATTCGCGAAGAGAACAAGGACCCTGAAGGGTTGATCACGGCGCTAGGCGAGAAATTTGGCGCGGGATTCCGTGAGGTTGTGGAAAAGAATATGGACGATATGGATTCGCTGCTCGAGGCCCTGGAAGAGAAAGTGGGCGAGCAATTGGCTTTGCGAGAGCGGGAGTTCGGTCCGGAACGCATGCAATATCTCGTGCGCTATATTTTGCTTCAGGTGATCGATACAAAGTGGAAGGAGCATCTCTACGGGCTCGACAATCTTCGCGAGGGGATTGGTCTCAGGGCCTATGGCCAACGCGATCCGCTTGTGGAGTACAAGCGTGAGGCTTTCGACATGTTCGATCAGATGACCGATAGTGTTAAAGAAGAGGCCGTCGAGCTTCTTTTCCGTGTCCAGGCGGTCCGGGAAACCAAACCGGCCAATCCCGTCGAAGATTCCAAAGCCCAATATCTTCATCCTGAAGCAGGATTTTCAGAAAGCAAGGGGTTCGAACTCCTTGTTTTGAACAAGACTCAAAACTTCCGATTGTTTCGGTGACTGCCGAATCATCGGAATGTTGCTTAAAAGGAACAAAAAATCGAAAGTCCGGCAAACATTTCGATGTTTTATAATTCTTTGTCATTCCCGTGAA
>CAZGCC010000086.1:4925-6287 GCA_964524195.1 uncultured bacterium
GCCCAGGGGTATGGGAGCTCCGTCGCCCTTTTCACCGCGCAATGAAGCTCCGGATGATCAAGCGCCAACTCCGATCAAACGGTCTCTGGACAAAGTGGGTCGCAACGATCCTTGTGTTTGCGGGAGCGGAAAAAAATATAAGAAGTGTTGCGGGAAGAATGAATGACTCGGAGAGAAGATAGCAGAAAACCGATACCGCAAAAACCTTGGCGTTCATTCTCCTCCATACGCCATCCCTTTTTCCTTTCTTTTTTAACAGGGCTCCTGCTAGCGCTGTGTTACCCCGCCATCGGTTGGGGATTTCTCGCCTGGTTTGCTTTTATTCCGCTTCTTCTGATTGTTTCGCGTTCCCAAAATCGCGCCCAAGCGATGGGCTACAGTCTGATCGCCGGGATAGTGTTCTTCGGCTTTTCCATGCATTGGCTCACGAATGTCACGCCCATGGGTTGGATACTCCTGGCGCTCATGGAATCTGTTTATTTCATGCTATTCGGGTGGCTGGCTTATGAGGGGATCCATTCCCGGAGCTCTCTCATTTTCAGGATCCTTTGGATCGCTTTATCCTGGACGGTGACCGAAATCCTCCGCTCTGAAATGCCTGTGTTTGGCTTCGGATGGAACTTGCTGGCTTATTCCCAGGCGCCGTATCCCGTGATGATCCAGTCAGCCAATATTTTCGGCGCTTATGGGTTCGGTTTTCTGATCGTGCTGGTGAACGGTTGTCTCTTTGAACTGTTTGCTCCCAAAAAATTGCGCAAACGCGGAGTCCCGGCCGCGCTTTTTGCGGCTGCCCTTCTAATTCTTGGGGCTTTGCTTTTTTATGGGGACCGGACTCTTGCCCAAGAGAAAAAGCCTGAAGAGTATCTTCGGGTTTCAGTTTTGCAGGGAAACATCCCGCAATCGGTTAAATGGCAGGTGATGGCCAAGGAGAAGATCCTTGAGATTTATGGAAAGTTGACCCAACTCGCTGCGCTCGAGCAGCCTGATTTGATCGTTTGGCCGGAAGCGTCGTTCCCGGGATATTTCAACCAGGACATTCAGGCGGGGCGGATCTCGAGTTTGGCACAGGAAATCGGAACGCCGCTTCTGATCGGGGGATTGCATTGGGTAGATGACGAAGAAGTCTATAACAGCGCCTATGCTCTCGCGAAGGATGGCGCCTGGATCCAGCGGTACGATAAGCTCCGGCTCGTTCCATTTGGCGAATACATCCCCTTCAGAGCTTTGCTAGGGTGGCTAACCCCGGTGGCGGATGCGCTTGGGATCAGCAATTTTAGCGCGGGGAAAGACCTCGTGATCTTCCGGTGGGCGCGTGAGGAGTGGCCGTTCGGGGTCTTGATCTGTTTTGAGGATGTTTTTATG
>CAZGCC010000087.1:0-6246 GCA_964524195.1 uncultured bacterium
ACCTCGGGGCGAGGCCCCGTCTCAAGGTATCACGGATCTCCGGCAGCGATTTCTTCTCCTCGATCTGCATCTTCCGGATCAGCATGATCCCTTCAAGATGAATTTGGGAATAGTAAGCCCCCGTCTTGCCGGCCTTTAGCGGCGGCGGCAGAATTTCTTCGCGGATATAATACAGGATCGTAGGGATAGAGACGCCCGAGGCTTTTGATAGCTCTGAAATCATTATTAATCCCTGCTCCCTCAATTTCTGGTTGATCCTTATCTCTGCTTCTTCGACCTTTCCCGGGGCTATGTTGCTGAAGAAGATCGCTAAACCTTTTGTCAGGAGCACGTTGGCATCAACCATAAAATCTTTTTTATAATAAACAAGATATTCAGCGGCGCAAGTAAGCAGGTGGGCGATCAGGGTGCTGTCGAAAGGCAGTGTCCTGTTTTGCTCACGGGCGATTTCCAGATCATTTCTGATCGGGACAATAAGGCTTTCCATCACCTCGTCAAGCATGACCTGAAATTGGGGATTTTTTGTGATGGATGCTCCTCGGATAAGGTTGAGCATATCGATCATATGTCGATTAGAGCTTATAAAATGTCGTGCCCGCAGTTTCAGCTTTTCTATGGGGTCATTTTCATGACGAATCTCTTCGACATCAAGGCCGATATCGTGAAAGATGCTGGCGACGCACTCGAAGAAAAGCGCTTCTTTATTGCTGAAGTATTGATAAAAGGTGCCTTTACCAATACCGGCCCGTCCGGCAATGTCGGAGATTTTTGTGGTATCGTAACCCTTTTCTCTGAAGAGTCCAACGGCGGTCTGCACAATTCCTTCCCGCGTACTCGTAAAGAGCTCATCGGATTTAGCTTGTGATGAGGAAGCTACTGAGTTGTCCTTTAGGACATTCCGGATCGCGGAGAGCGTAAGTCCCTGTTGTTTCAACTGCTGGATGGACAGGAGTCTTTGGAGATGTTCCTCGGTATAATAGGACCACATATTCTTGCTGGTCCGGATTGGCACTGGCAGAAGTCCCTCGCGGAGGTAGTACTTGATCGTCGTCAGAGGCGTTTTTGTATAGGCACTCAACTCCGAGATTCGCATATGTCTTGGATACTTAAGCGCTTCAGTCACCTTTTTCATGATGTTCTCCTAGACCATAGCATAAACCGAAACGGGACAAATTTGCAAGGATATAAATTTACGGCCAAAGATTTCCTCTATTTTTACAGTAATTTCAATTTTTATTCATTTTTGATTTTAATAACTTAGCTCAGAAATGCAATATATTTTACGGGAAAACGAAAATATTCCTTGACAGATTTTTAAAAAACAGTACTATCCTTTTCAAAACCTAACGGTACGCCATTTTCAAATCAAAAGGCATACAACGTTTAGCCTTTGGGAAGGGGGGATAAGGAACAAGAATAAAAGAATGGCTGACCATTGTCACCCGACGACGCCAATCTGTCTTATCCAAGAGAAGGCGCAGGGGATGCCGTGAAAATATGAATCCATAACGTCATTAAAAGAGGAGAACTTTATGAGCAAAGGAAAGATCGCAATTGTCGGTATTGGCGAGGTCCCAACGCGTAACATGCCGGAACGAACACAATGGGACATTATATATGATACGTGCATGGAGGCGGTGAGAGATTCCGGGTTGCACAAGAATGACATCGAAGGCGTAATCAGTGTTACTCCGCAGGCCCAGCCGACCATCGCTGCCGAACTTTCGTTCGGCAAACTACCCGAAGAGCTCGGACTTAAAGGATGCAAGGATACGGTCAGTATTAATGCGGGTGGGGCTTCCACCTCAAACGCCATCCGGCTGGCCGAAGAGTGGATAACAAGCGGCGTTGCCAAGGCTGTAATCGTGCAACAGGTCACTCTCCATTCCACTATTCCACTGATAGATCAGATCAATTTTTTTGCCAAGGCTGGGATTGATCTGCAGTGGGAATACCCCTTTGGTACCACCTATAACATCATCATGGGCCTGATGGCGAATCGCATGATGCATGAGTACGGTTGGACAGAGGAGCAGATGGCCTCAGTGGTGACGGCACTACGCAGCTGGGCATCCCGGGATCCCAATTCCATTTTCTACCAGAAAGATGTTCCGCCGGTGGAGAAAGTAATGGCTTCCGATTTGCTCAATACGCCGCTGCGTAAGAGGCAGAGCAATGTATTGGGCGACGGCGGCTGCGCCATGGTGATCGTCTCCGCCGAAGATGCGAAAAAGATGAAGCGGCCGGCCGCCTATAAGCTGGGTGATTCCGTCCGCTATTTCAGCGGGACCTGCGTCCTTCGTGATTTCGCGAAGGTGAGTGAAGGCCTACGCGTAACCGCCAAAGAGGCCATGGCCCAAGCAGGCATCACCAAGAAAGATGTGAGTCTATGGAACTGCTATGTGGCCTACCCGATGGCTCATCCGTGGATAGCGGAATGCCTCGAAGTAGCGCCTCCCGGTCAGGGTGGAAAATATTTCCTTGATGGCCGGATGTCTTTTGGTGGCGATATTCCCTGGTCCACGATTGGAGATGCACCGGGCAGAGGCCATACCGGATCGGGCGTGAGTGCGGCCACGTATGTAGAGACGGCGCGGCAGCTTATGGGCAAGGCCGGTGAACGTCAGGTGAAAAACTGTAAGTATGTCTATCAGAATGCCGCCGGCGGATCGGGATTCAACCACATCGCTACCATCTGGGGAAAGGAGATTAAGTAATGGAATTCGATATGACAAAACCGGTTCCGGTAACGCAACCGTGGTCGGAAAAATTTTGGGAAGGCGCCAAACAGGGCAAACTATTTATCCAGGTTTGTAAGGATTGCAAATCAAAAATTTTCTATCCGAGGAAATTCTGTCCCGAGTGCTGGTCCGGCAATCTTGGCTGGATTGAGGCAAGTGGAAAGGCTAAGATATATACCTTCTCTACGGCGTACAGCATGGTGGAGCCCAAGTTTATGGATGAGCTTCCTTATACGATCGCCTATGTGGATCTGGATGAGGGGATAAGAATGATGACCCGGATCGTGGACTGTAAACCGGAGGATCTCAGTTTCGACATGAAGGTGGAAGTTGTCTTCCATGAACGCGGTGGTTATTTCCTGCCTTACTTCCGTCCTGTCGCTAAAAAGTGAAGGAGATGAATTATGTCTGAATACACAACCATCATTTACGAAATAAAGGGCCCGGTCTGTTCCATAACTCTGAACAGACCGGACAAGTACAACGCCATCAATAGAGAAATGGCTGCCGAACTGCTCGATGCCTTTCGGAAGGTCAGAGATATACCCGAGGTCGCGTTAGTTGTCCTTGGCGGAAACGGAAAAGCATTTTGCACAGGCGGAGACCTGAGCATATTCCCCTCGCTTGCGGAGCATCAGGAATCCCTCAACTGGCTTGCTCACGATGGGTATGGAATCGGTAAGGCCATTGAGCTTTGTGAAAAAGTGGTCATTGCCAAGGTGGCCGGTCATTGCCTTGCCGGCGGGCTCGAACTGGCATTGATGTGCGACCTTATCTATGCCAGAGAGTCGGCCAAGTTCGGCACGACCGAGATAAATATGGGAGTCCTGCCCGGCTGGGGAGGAACGGTGCGCATTGCCCGAGCCATGCCGATTTATCGGGCGAGGGAAATCATCTACAGCGGCCGCAAGGATTTCCTGGCCCGTGATATGTATGAGATGGGCTTCCTCACCAGAGTATTTAAAGATGATGAGTTCGAAGCAAAGTTTGGTGAAGTCGTTGCGAATATCGGTTCGAAGAAGGTCATCGCTTTGAGGATGGCCAAGGAAGTCATGGGACGTTCTCTGGAATGCGGCAGCCTGGATGCAGCTTTGGCCTTGGAACGCAATGCCATCCAGTGGCTGACCTATGCCCCGGACATCCAGTCAATCATGGATACGTTCAGGAAGAAGCCGGAGGACTTGGTAGCGCAACAGAAGAAAGCAAATATCGATTCGGATACAAAAAAATAGAGGAGGTATATTATGGATTTCAGTTTGAGTGAGGACCAGCTTCTGATCCAGCAGGCATTCAAAAAGTTCTGCGAGAAGGAGCTAAATTACGAATATGTAAAATGGATGGATGAAAATCTGGATTTCATCCCGGATGAACTCTGGAACAAGTTTGTGGATTTAGGTCTGTTCGCCTCGATCATCCCGACGGAATACGGCGGCCAGGGTATGGGATACCTCGACAACATGCTCGCTTTCGAGCAGATCTGCAGCAAATCCATGTCTGTGGCACTTGCCGTCGGCGTAACGTACGGATTCGGGGGCCGGTTTATAAGCGAGCTCGGGACAAAGCAGCAGAAGGAGAAATACTTGCCACTCATCTGCGAGGGCAAGTTCAAGACCTGCATGGCCCTGACCGAACCGGGCGGCGGCACCGATGTTCTGGGTGGTATATCCACTTTTGCTGAAGATAAAGGCGATCGCTGGGTCATCAACGGCCAGAAAATATTTATCACCGGTGCGCACGTGGCAGACTCGCTGATCACGGTGTGCAAAACCGAGAAGGACGCAAAAAGGAGCATGTCTTGGTCCACCATCATGGTGCCACGCGAGTTGCCGGGGGTCACTATCCGCAAGATAGGTAAGATCAGCTGCCATCATTGCGAGAGTGTAGAGATCTTCTACGACAACGTGGAGGTGCCTAAGGAAAATATGCTTGGGACCCGAGGCCAAGGATATATGGAACTCATGACCGTGCTCAATCCTGAACGCATCACTGTGGCCATGATGGGTGTGGGAATTATTGCAGCTATCTATGAACAATGTTTCAAATATGTTCAGGAGCGAAACGCCTTTGGCGGGCCTATCGGCCGTTTCCAGATTCTTCAGAATTATCTGGCGGACATGTACATCAACCTGGAAAACTCCCGGAACCTTACCTACAAGGCCGCTTGGCTATGTGATCACGGCAAGCCCTATCATCTGGAAGCTACCATGGCAAAACTTGTGGCGGCGGAAGGTGCAAGGCATGCGGCAACCTATGGCGCTGAGATCTTCGGCGGTTACGGTATTTGCAATGAGTACCCGGTATCCATGTTCCTGCGTGATTCCTATCAGATCCAGTTTTCACCCATCTCTAACGAGATGAGCCGAAATATGTTGATGCAGTTTCAAGGATTGCCCAAATCATGGGCGTAACGGACCAACCATTAATGAAAGGAGAGAATTTATGTACACTTTAGGAGACATTCCGCGTTGTGGGGCAATTACTTATCCGGACAATATTGCCATCGTATTTGAAGGGACACGGCAGACGTATAGAGAATTCAATAAACGTATCAATCGATTCGCTCACGCCTTGATCTCACTTGGATTTGTGAAGGGCGACCGGCTCTGCATCATTGCCGATAATTGCTCGAAATACATGGAGGTGTATTTTGCGGCATGAGCGTCACACCCCTCAACACGAGGCTCGGCGATGAAGAGCTTGCCTATGTTGTAAACGACAGTGAGGCGAAAATATTTGTTGTCGGCGATGCGTATGAGGATCGCATTAATAAATTAAAAGGGAGCTTTACCAACATAAAAAAATGGATAGCTCTGGATAAATCCGTCGATGGTTTTGCCGGGTACGAGGATCTCCTGCTGAAATCCTCCGAAGCGGAACCAGATCCTGATATGTACAATGTCCAGGAGACCGACATGGCGATCCTCATGTACACCGGAGGGACTACGGGCTTACCCAAGGGAGTCATGATAAGCCACCGTCAATGCACGACTCTGACAATGGCCTGTGCTCTTACGCTGCATCTTACACCTGAAGACGCCACGTGTTACGTCCTGCCGATCTTCCATGTTTCGTTCTGGCCCATTCTGGGCATTCTGATGGCGGGAGGCAAGGTCTGCATCAATCGCCTGCCGAATCTTGAAAAGATTTTGGAGCTCATCCAGGATGAGAAGTGCACGCACATGAATCTCGTTCCCACGATCTACGGCTGGCTGGTGGACTATCCCAACACGGACAAATATGATCTTTCCAGCCTGAGATCCCTGACATACGCCGGCAGTCCCTTCCCTGTGGAAGTGCTTAAAAAATGTATCCGGAAATTCGGAAACAAATTCAAACAGGTTTACGGGGCAACCGAGGTGGCGCCGATCACCTGGCTGGAAGTAAGCGACCATCATCTTGAAGGTGCAAAATCGAAGTACCTGTACAGCGCGGGAAAAGAAACAAACTTTGGACGAATAAAAATCGTGAACGATGACGATGTAACGCTCGGTCCCGGCGAAAAGGG
>CAZGCC010000088.1:0-297 GCA_964524195.1 uncultured bacterium
GCCTTTCTGAAATGCTCAGCTGCTTTTTTCAAATAATCCGCTTTTTTTGCAGACCGTTGAGATATTTCTTTAGTCCAGGCTGCGATGTTCTGGAGAAGTTCCTGCTTGGTCGAGTTGGGAACATACCAATTCCCCTTTGAATCCCTCAGAACAGTCCAGCCATTTCCACGGCAAACATCAATATTGCCACCAATACAGCTTTTGGCATTATTGATGAACTTTTGGAATTGATTGATCTTATTCTGCTCAGCGTCTGCGGCCCTCTGAGCATCCTGCGCTGCGTTAACTTCAGCGTTC
>CAZGCC010000088.1:397-6228 GCA_964524195.1 uncultured bacterium
CCTCTTGTAACATTTTCTCAGCAGCCACCTTCAGTTGCTCCGCAGCTTTGAGCTCGGCCTGCGCCGACGCCATTACCTGATTGGCCCGATCTAAAAACTTTTGAGCCTCCTCTAGCTTACCCTGAGCCTCTGCCACCGCCACTTGGGCTGTTTTCAGAGCCTCTTGATACCCAGGAAGACTCTGCAGCCGCTCTAAAGCAGCCCGAAATGCCGCTGTGGCATTCAAATGATTCTGGCGAGCTGAGACGAAGGCGCGTTGCGCATATTCCAGTCTAGCCTGTCCTGTCTTCATCCTCTCCAAGGCCTTAGCTAACATAGCCTGACCTTCCTTTCGATATGTCGCAGATTTGGCCAAATACTCTTTTGCGCTAGCGTACATCTCCTTGGATTGATTTGAATAGGCCTGGGCCTTCTCGTAATGCTCGGCTGCTCTTTTTAAATAATTCGCTTGTCTCGTCGAACGCTGAGATATTTCTTTATTCCAGACCGCGACTTTCTGAGTGAGATCTCTCCTGGTAGAATCAGGAACATACCACTTACCACTCGAATCTTTTAAAACAGGCCAGCCGTTCGCCCGGCAGACATCTATGTTGCCTCCGATACAACTTCTGGCGCTACTGATAGACCTTTGGAATCTATTGATCGCGGCCTGCTCAGCGTCTGCGGCCCTCTGAGCATCCTGCGCTGCGTTAACTTCAGCGTTCGCAAGCTGCGCCAACTGAGCACCTTGATTGGAAGCAGCTTCTGCGGCTGCCTGCAATTGCGTGGCCTCTTGTAACATTTTCTCAGCAGCCACCTTCAGTTGCTCCGCAGCTTTGAGCTCCGCTAAGGCCGCTTCAACATTGTCTCCGGCTTGCTCCAACATTTTTTGTGCATCTTCTAGGCGCTTTTGCGCTGCCGCTACCTGTAATGCGGCTTGCTCTATCAACGACATGTCGAGCTTCACGATCACTTGTCCATTTTCGCGATAGGCTTTGTAACTCTTTTTATCCAGCCTGCTGGTGAAGAAAATCGCGCCATTCTCCACTTTTGTCACTGTGATCTCGGTCATTTTTTTCAAAAGACCGACCGGACCGATCGCCTCGAGTGTGCACACCTGACCCTGCGGACACACGCCCATCGCTTCATGCAGAAGCGCCCCATCCTTTACCTGAACAGTTCTACCTTCTGCGACATAATAATCCGCCACAAGGGTCTCGGACTTTATAGTCCCGTCCGCCGTAGTTTCAAAAGTCATTCCCTTCAAACCGCTCGTGGGCACCTTAGCATAAACTCTACCGTCTGTTATCGTGACGGCGTACTGTGACGGCAGGGTCTTGATTGTGAAGACTTCTACTGAAAATCCGAGTTTTTCAAACTCTGCCTTTATTTCCTGCACCGCGGAAGGATAATACGAGTAGTTCTCGACGCTTGTGGGCCGACCTTGTTCATCATATTTAATAACCGAATGAAGTTGTCCAGCCTGTGCATACACTTCAACCTTGGCAGGTTTTTCATTTTCGCGACCCTGAACATAACCCGTAACACTCACAATTTTACCTTCCGCATCCATCGCGATTTCGCGCAAGAGAACGCCTTGTGAATCATAATGCTTCATTGTCGAAGGAAACACCCCGGCCCCCTGAGGGATATAGGGGATCCAAACCATTTTTTCTCGCATCGAAAAATTGATCTCCGGTTTCTGGGTAGCCGTCCCGTCTTGGTTCAGTATTGTCACCATCTGGATGCTTATGATGTAGGTCACTGCCAGATTCTGCGGGTTCCCCCACTGATAACTCACATCATTCCCGCTCACAATCTTGGTGAACACAGTATCAGCAGGAAGATTCGCTAGCGCTGACTGGAATTGCGCGAGCTGCTCGCCCGTCAGCTGTCCTGCCTGCTGCAATACTTCTTCACGCAAAACTTCGTTCTTTGCTGAGAAATTCCAAGTTTCCTCATGAAAACCCGGGTTTGGTAAAAAAATCGAACCCAGTGCAGACAAATCGATGACCCGATTTTCCAGCGAATAGGTCGTCTTTCCATCCGCGCTGGTCCAAATCCATGATTTGATCTTTTCAGAAATCATCGTTGACCCTTGATTTGTTGTCTCTTGGGTGTAGTAGACACTGTTCGGCCCGACATCAGCTAGCGCTGCTTCAAACTGAGCCTGCTGATCCGCAGGAAGCTGAATGTTCATCGCCGAAAAAGCATCCTGCATGGGAACCTTTACCTGCGTCGAGAAGTTCCAGCGCGAAAACACTTGCAAACTTCCGTCCGGGTTCTGAACGCTCTCCAAGTCTAAGCTCAGCATATATTTCTTCGCCGGATCACTTCCGCTGGTCCATGACCATACTGTCGTCTTCCCGTCCTCACTCCGCTGCATGCTGTACTCGCTGTTCGGACCGAAATCCAACTGAGCGGCTTGTAGCTGTTTAAGCTCCTCAGGAGAAAGAGCCTGGTACATCTCTTGGGGGAATTTCCAGTCTATGGTCGCGGGAGGAATTTCTTCCAGCTTCACATTTCCATCGTCATCGCGATAGGCTTTATAATTGGTTTCGTCCTTCGTAAAGATAATCGCGCCGTTCTCAACTTTGATCACACTGATCTGCGTCATGAACGCAAGCGCTTGAATATCCGCACGAATACTGTTTTTCCGGGCAAGGGTTCTTAATCCTTCGAAAAGCAGTTGCCCGTCCGTAGTCGCCATGGTGACCCCCACATACGAAGGCATCACCGAAGCGGAGGCAATCGTCCCGTCCGCGGATGCAATGAAACTGATCGCGCTAAGCGCCCCTTGCGGCAGGCTGAGCTGATCCATCGTGCAGATCCCATGGGAATTGCAACTTGAATGATAGCTGAAGCTGCTCTCGATGAGATAACTGCCATCGGTCTGCGGCGTCGCATTAATGAACCAATACCCACCCCCTAAATTACTCCTTAACAGATCTACATACGACTGTACCGCAGGAGGAAGTTTTTCTTCCCTTACAACCAAGGGGTCCTTGTCGGTCAGAGTAACGGTCAAATGTTCTTTACCGTCGAGAGTGTCCCCTTTCAGGCCCGTCAGAAGTCCATCAGCCCCGAATTCGGGCACAACATTGGTTAGGCGGGTCCGATTCAAAAACATAAGAGCTGCCGTGTATTGCATCACCCCATCCACCATCTTGCCACCGAGATTAATCTGCCCCCTCTTTCCATTTTCCAGAATGAAATAGCGAATGATCCCATGGCTGATCAGATTCCCGTCGGAATCGTACTTGAAGGACTGATACTGCAGAGGCTGATAGACTTTGTTGATAAATACATACTCCCTATCCAAAGTTTTTAAATACCGTCCGTTCTGAAGCGTCCACTCCCGCGCAATCGCGGTCATCTGCTCTCCGCGCTGCCAAGCGGCAAGATCCCGCACCTGGACATCAAAAGTTTGTTTGAAGCCGCTATCATCAGCCGGACGAGCTGCCAGCATCGCTTCTATTTCCGCATCGGTCCGCGCCACGCCGTCATTAATGTATATGTTTGTGCGCACATAGCTTTCAGCTTGGACAATATTGCCGTCGTTAATACGGGTAATTTTGCTAGTGATTTCGACGGCATTCCCGGTCTCGTCATAGACATAGATTACCTCGTTCAATCCCCCATAAACCGAAGCCCCCGAAGGATGAGTCAACGGAGCGGCGTAGTGGAGCTGCGTTTCGCCAAACGAACGAACGATACGGTAGGTGCCCGCGATAACGCCGAACTCATATGTGGCCCTCGACTCTAAATGATAGTTGTATATATCCTTAGATTTAATTTCCGTAAGCGAGGCCAGAGCCCAGCCGTCGGGCGTCTGATTGAAACGAACCTGGAATGTTTGCCCCGCCCCGCCTTGGACATCAACGCGTACATATTGACCTCCAGGCTTGACTAGTTGGAGCGATGCTTGCCCTGCATAGGTGGCTCCGTTAAAAACCATCGTGGCAGAACCATCTTCGGCAACAGAAACAGATAAATTACCCTCCATGCCATAAGTCGATGCCGTCACCTCAATGCCGCCTTGGAAGGGCGTTACTTTTTCAAGCGGGATTTCGATCGAATCTGTTTTTTCAATAAAAATAAATTGCTCGCGGGTGTTTGTGTGATACGCATAGTTAACACCATCCACTTTCAGCGTAATGTTGTATCCCGGAGTTGGAACCATCTTGCAGTTTTGCCCCGTGGAAACTCCAAGACAGCTGTCATTCCATGTCACGGAAACAGCACTAACGACAGTCACTGATTCAGCCGGAACCTCTAGCCTGCCGGCAAGGTCGTTTTGGACTGCTTCTACGATCGGTTTTGCCTCGTCTGAAACAGGAGGACCAATCAGAACAGGAGTTGAAACGACAGGTGTTTTGATGTCATCTATCGGGCGCTGGGGAGTAGCCTCATCAACTTTTACGGACTTATCAGAAACTTCTTCCTCCTTGGATGTTCTAGATGACTTTGAAAGTGTTGGAGAGCCACTCAGAAAATCGGTTGAAGTTTGAGGCACCACAACAGCGGGGGTCTGCTGGGCAGAAGTTTCCATCACAGGCTTTTCAGAAGTGGGCACACTCGTCCCGGCGACTTCCTCGACAGGTTTTGTTGCCGCGACCCCGGCCGGAACGGCCTGCAAGAACGCCAAACTGACGGCTGTAAAAATAGCGACGATCTTTCGCGCGGCAAGTGTCTTCATGGTTTTCGTGCCCCCTTTGGATCTTGGATTTTGAAAAATTCAGGAATGGAAATAACCACTTCTTCTTGTGTGGTCCAGCTATCGGAAAAACCGGGAATGAGGTATTCCATAGAGAAAAGATCTTCGTGGTGGCAAAGGGAATCAAAACTGCGGGTTCTCTGACTCGATGAAACGGCTTCTTCGTTCTGCTTCATTTTCTTTCAACCCTCGCAATACAGATTAAAATATGTTCACTAAACTCATTGAAACATATAACTGGTTAATCCATCTTTTACAAGACCTTTACAAAAAATAACTCATAGCAAATTATAGCGTTTATAGCATTAGTTATCTTTTTATAGCCAAAGATTATGTCTTAATTAAATTATTAACTAAAAATCATTAAAAACAGGCTTAAAAGATCGCCATGATCCATAAATTGTGGCTTTTCCACCATATCACGAACCCGGTTCGTGGAACGGTTCCCGAGTCCAACGAGGAAGCGCACTGCTACGGAAGGAAGAAAAGCTGGAGTGGAGCGGTAAAAACTACTACTTTCGAGAAAGAAAAGCGCTAAGGCTGAAGGGATGCTTCGGGGTAAGGGCGAGCTTGATGCCAATAAAAGTATTGCAGATATCCATCAGAAGAACCTGAAGAGGCGTCATATGGATCGGGCTACCCTCTCCAAAACAACCGCAATCGGCCGGAAGGGACCCGGTCACGATACGGGTCATAAGAATCAAAAGGACAAAACTCCAGGACATGGCAGCTAGCACCAGCGCGCTAATGCGGGGCAAATAACCCACCATAAGGAAGACGCCGAAAAAAAACTCCACCCAGGGGATGACATGGGCCATAAGCGGAATAAAAACATACGGAATGATCTCATATGCCGCCATGCCTCCCTGGAAATTTTCCACGGGCTCCAGGAGCTTGGTAAAACCGGTGAATGCGAAAACCAGGCCCAAGAACAGACGACCCAAAAAAAGAATCGTGTAGGTTTTTTCTTTCTGAGAAAGAAGGATCATTGGACCGCACCTTTCAGAGGCGCTGGTATGAGAGGCTCGGGCGCTTCCTCGGGAACTGGCCGCGCAGGCAACCCGAGTGCTTTCCGGATGGAGTTTTGACCGCGCTCCTGGAGCTCCTTGGATCCTACGAACCGCTCTTCATTAAT